>NZ_JAXHMV010000013.1 GCF_034521165.1 Thiohalophilus sp. | reverse complement strand
GGTTGTCCTTGTTCGTCACCACCACCAGCGCATCCCAGGCCACCGGTATCTGGTGCGCATTGCGTTCCTCGTCCAGACTGTTGAGCGAGGTCCGGCAGGCACCGCCGATATCGATATTGCCCGCCGCGGCGTTGCGAATGCCTTTGGTGGCGCCCCCCCCGCTGAGACTGATGTGAATTCCGGTCTTGGCTTCATAGGCTTTGGCCAGCTCGGCCATGAAGGCTTTTTTGGTGATCCCGCAACCCGCCCAGTTGATATCCGCCTGTTGCGTCGGCTCGGCGCCGGCGATTGCCGATAACCCGAATAATGCGGTTACCAGGCATAAAAAGTGAAAACGTTTCATTGCGACATCTCCTGCACTGGATATTTGTCTCATTTCATCATCGACGACTTTACGGGTTATCCCAGGTTGGACCGGGGATACTGTGTAGGACGTCACACAAATCGCTTTATTCCAGACAGTTGTTTTTAACCATATTCAAATATCGATACATGCTTATGTGTATACATTTGCAGAGCAGTGGGCGATCAAAAAAGGGGGCTTGCCGCCCCCTTTGTTTTAGCACGTGATGACAGTCGGCTCAGACATGCCAGCCGTATTCATACGCCTTCTGCCGGGCCAGTGAGGGCACGTCTGTGGCAACGAAATGCTTGTGCAGAATTTGCACGCTGATCATGTGATTGATGACCGCATCGAGCTTCACCTGCGTCGAGGCCGTGGTGTCCTCGGACTCGTGCAGATCGAACAGCGCCTTGACGCCGGCCTTGTCCAGAATCCCCGCCTGCTCAATCGCCTCATCGGAAAGGTAATTGTCGGACAGGACCTTGAGCGCGGCCCATTTTTCCGGATCGGTATGCGCGGGAGGCGCCATGAAGGCGAACTTTTCCCGTTCGTACAGCGTCGTGGGCAAAATGCCCTTCATCGCTTCACGCAACACGTATTTCTCGGTGCGCCCCTTGATACGCATGGAGGGCGGCAACTGGGCGCAGTACTCGGCCAGGTGATGATCCAGGAACGGCGGCCGGGACTCCATGGAGTTGGCCATGTCGACCCGATCCCCGCCCCAGGTGAGGATCTGGCCTTCCAGCATGGTCTTGATCCAGACGTACTGGGCCTTGTCGAGCGGATGACGCCCCTCGAGCATGTCGCCATCCAGCGCTTCGGCAATCGCCTGACCGGGGGCATACCCTTCGACCTCCTGACGCAATGCGGGCGACAGCAAGCCGGGCACATGTACCGCCGAGGCGAGCCAGGGTTGCAGGCAACTGGGGGTGAAGCCCATCAGTTCGTTCAGGGCCGGATCGCTAACTTCGTCCTCGGCCAGCATCGCGCCCTGGAACAGCTTGTTGGCCTCGGCCAGGATGCTCTCCCATTCGGCCCGCTCGGCCGGCGACAGGGTATCCATGCCGTGCAAAAACATGTCGCGGCGAAAGGCCGGATAACCGCCAAACAGTTCATCCGAGCCCTCGCCGGTCACCACCACCTTGTAACCAGCCTGGTGCACATGCCGGCTCATCAGCAGCTTGGCCACGCCCAGGGTGTTGTAAATGCTGCGCTCGGTATGCCAGAGCGTTTCCTCGAAGTTCTCGTACAGATGACCGGCGTTGAGCAGCATCACATCCTGATCGGCCCCGACCGACTCGGCCATCTCGGTGGCAATCGGGGTTTCGTCGTAATCGGCATCGTCAAAACCGATGGTGAAGGCCTTGACCGGTGATTGCTGACTGGCCGCCGCCATCCCCAGTGTGGAACAGGAATCGATCCCGCCCGACAGGTAGCAGGCGACCGGCACATCAGCTTCCAGGCGCAGTTGAAGTGCATGCAACAGCTGCTTGCGTACACCTTCGATGTAATACTCTTCATCATCGCGATCGTTTTTCTCGCGTTCGCTCTGCAACGGAAAATCCATGTCCCAGTATTTCTGGTCGGTCACCTGGAACTTGCCGTGTTTGCGTTCGATGATGACCACATGGCCGGGTTTGACCTGATTGATATTATCGAAGGCGGTATGCCCCGGCACGGTAGTCTGCATCAACTGATGAAATACCCCTTTGGCATTGAACCGGCGCGGGACATCGGGATGGGCGAACAGCACCTTGAGCTCGGAGCCAAACACGATCTTGTCACCGGTATTGCTCCAGTACAGCGGTTTGACCCCGAAACGATCGCGCACCAGCATCAGCCGATCATGCTGTTTGTCATACAGGGCAAAGGCAAACTCGCCGCGCAGGTGCGGCAGCATGTCCTCCAGTCCCAGGCGCGGATAGAGGTGCAACACCATCTCCGAGTCGCTCTTGGCCTTGAAACGCGCACCTTTCAGGGTCAGTTCGGTGCGAATCCGTTTGTAGTCGTAAAACTCGCCGTTATGCGCCAGCAGCAGGTTACTGTCCTGTGACAGAAAAGGCTGGCGGGCACGCTCTTCGTTGAGATCGATAATTGACAGCCGGGCATGGGAGAATCCCACTCCCTGCTCATCCAGTGTCTTGTAACCGAATCCGTCGGGACCACGATGGTGCTGGATGGCCGCCATGTTGACCAGCAACTGCGGATCGATGGTCTGTTCGGGATTGGCGTGAAATATTCCGGCTATGCCACACATAATATAGTCAGTTAACCTCTATCGATCGTAAGTCTTGAATCGTTAGGTCGTTAGGTCGTTAGGTCGTTAGGTCGTTAGGTCGTTAGGTCGTTAGGTCGTTAGGTCGTTAGGTCGTTAGGTCGTTAGGTCGTTAGGTCGTTAGGTCGTTAGGTCGTTACGATGTGTCACACTCGCTGCCTTACACCCTCGCACTTAGTATCTAGAACCTTACAGTCATGTAGGTCACGCTGGCGTCAGCCTGCGTGACACCCCCGCCGATACGGAGAATGTCAGGTAGCGCTGCGCGGAACCTGACCTACGCCTCTACGCACCTCGCGCCTAGAATCGCACCAGGCTGTTCATAATCGCCATGCGTACATAGACGGCGCCACGTGCCTGGGCGAAGTACCAGTTGTGCGGGGTGTTATCCAGATCGGTTGCCAGCTCTTCGCCGCGCGCCAGCGGGTGCAGGATGATCGATCCTTCTTTTAACGGTGAGTGACTGTCCAGCCGGTATTCGGTACCCAGCTCTTCATAGCTGTCACCGACCCAGGCGATGGCATTGATATACACCACATCCGTATCCGGTAGCTGGGCGTCAAGATCGGCGGTCACGCGCAACTTGAGCCCGGCTTCCTCCAGTTCCTCCTTCTGCCCGCTGGAGAAGGGCTCTTCAGAATTGCAGATGATCACCACTTCCTTGATCGCCGGGCTGAACAGCGCCAGAAAAGACAACAGGCTGCGCACGGTGCGCATGCGACCCGGTACGCCGATTACACAGACGCGAATTTTCTTGTCCGCCGGCGGATTGTCCATCAGGAATTCCGGCCGCCACTTGGCAATCGCGTAGATATCCGCCAGCGCCTGGGTCGGATGCTCATCGGTGCCGTTACCGGCATTGATGATGGGAATGCGCAGGACATCGAGCATCTCGTAGATGGCTTCCTCGTTGGAATCACGCAGGACCACCACATCGCCATAGTGGCTCATCATTTCGGCCACATCGTGTAACGACTCGCCCTTGGCCACGCCGGTGGTCGACGGATCGGTGATGGAGATCACGTCGCCGCCAAGGCGGTGCCAGACGCTTTCGAAGGAGAGCCGGGTCCGGGTACTCGGCTCATAAAATGCACTGATCAGGATTTTGCCCGTGAGTGGAAACTGGCCCATGGTCTGGGTGGTTTCGAACTTGGCCGCCAGCCGACACAGCTGGGTCGCCTGCCCACGGGTAAACTGTTTGCCGGAGACCACCGAGCGATTGGCCAGATCGGCCAGGGCGGCCGGATCCTCCGGAATCTGCTCCATCAGAGACATGGGCATATCCAGCCCATCGGTCCAGTTGGCGGGTTCGATGCGCTCGTCGAGCTTGGGATGTGTTTTGTCTACCATAACTGTTGTTTTATCCAGTCTCTTATCCATAAATAAATCAGAATCAACGGCGTGAGCGCGGAGACTGCCACCGCGGCCGTTACGATAAAGGCGAGAAATCCGGCACTGGCGGTCATGTTGCGCTGCCCTCCTCGCTCTGTTTCAGTTGTTCCCATTCAAATTCGGTTTGCGATAACGCCATGCTGATAAAGACCGTCACCATGGACACCGCCGCCGACACCAGTGCCGCCACGTAAAAGCCGATGCCAAAATAGGCCCAGGTACCGCAGGCGGTGCCCAGTACCATGGCCAGCAAGGCCCCTGTGGCGTTGGCCCGTTTCCAGTATAGCCCGGCAACAACGGGCCAGATAGCACTGGCAACAAAGGCGCCCAGATATTGCAGCAGACTGCCCAGGGTGGAAATGCGCGGCAGGCAGATCAACCAGGTGACCACCCCCAGCAGAATCACGATCCGTTTGGCCATCGTCCGCAGGCGCTCATCGCTGGCCCGGGGATTGATATGGCCCTTGTAGATATCGGTCAGGACCAGATCGCTGGTCGCGGCCAGCAACGAGTCGAGACTCGAAGCCAGTGCCGAGAACACAATAATAAAGACCAGCACGGCGCCGCCAAAGCCCAGCAGTTCGGCGGCGACCATAGGCCCGACCATGTCTGCGGCCGGCACGTTCAGTCCCAGCGCCGGCGCTGCCAGAGCGATAAAGCCGGCCACGATCGGGATCGGCACCCAGATAATGCCCGCCAGCAAATAGGCCCGAAAGCCCACATCCTTGCGAAAGGCAAAGGCGCGGGACCACCAGACATTGGAGTGGAAAATTTCGCCGATGCCGAACAGCAGATTGTTGAACAGGAACATGACCGCGGCCGGCATCAGCAGATTCAGTAATTCCGGACGATCTTCCAGCAGGCTGGTGTGCATCCGGTCGAAACCCACCTCGTTGATCGTCAGGATCGCCAGGGTCACGACGCCGCCGATGATCAGCAGGGTCTGGATAAAGTCGGTGCCGATGACCGCGCGTAACCCCCCGAGCAGGGTATACAACACACAGATGGTCAGTATGACCGTCATTCCAAGCTGGTAATCGATCCCGGTCAGGGCATGAATCAGCACGCCGCCGGCCATACCCAGACTGATCAGCCAGCCGATGGCATAACAGAGTGAGATAACCAGAAACACACGCCAGGTCCAGACACCGTAGCGCAGGCGGATAAAATCCCCGCTGGTATAACCGAACGGCAGCAGCTGGCGAATACGCCGCGCCAGTGGCGCGAACAACATCAGCCCCACCGAGCCCAGCGAATAACCCAGCATGCCCCACAGCCCCAGTTGCAGGGCAAACTGGGGCGCGACCATGGTGGTGTTGCTGGTGACCCAGGTGGCCATGGCCGTGGCGGTACCCAGGGCCATGCCCACGCGCCGGCCGGCCAGCATGTAATCATCCAGCTCCTTGTTCTTGCGACCCCAGAACCAGCCCAGCCAGATCCAGACCACACTGAAAATGGCCAGGATCAGCCAGCCGACATTGGCGTCGAGAATCGCGGAGTTGACGCTATTCATGCCACGACCTTGTTGATCTCCTTGATGGCATCATCGGTGGTCATGACCCGGGAATAGCGATCCTTGACCGTGCGAATCGTCGCCGTATGTAATTCGGGCGTAACGGTAGTACAGCCATCCGCGATCAGGGTCGTGTAAAATCCGAGGTCACTGGCATCGCGAATGGTGGTGGAAACACACTCATTGGTATAGACGCCGCAGACAAACAGGCCGGTAACGCCCATGTTGCGCAGCACATATTCCAGGTTGGTGGCATTGAAGACGCCGCTGGCGCTCTTGTTGATCACGATCTCATCCCCCACCGGCGCCACTTCGGGAATGAACTCCGCCTCCCTGGAACCGGGCGCGGCATGCAAGCCAAGGCGCTTGTGCCCGGGGCTGCGATCCCGCCCGTCCCGGGTCAGGGACTGGATACGAATATGGATCACTTCCAGTTTGTTGGCACGAAAGGTATCCTGCAGGCGCCGCACGTTGGGCAGCACCGTATTCTCCAGCGAATCGAAATAAAACTCTTCGGCCTCGTGCGGCATCTGTTCCCGGTCGACATTTTCGAAAACACCGTAACCCCGTGCGGCATCCAGATATTGCAAATCGATCACCAGCAGCGCGGTATGGTGTTCCTCCAGCGATTGCTGAATCGCCTGTACCGGCGTAATCGAGGCACGATATTTTTCTTCAAGGGGATCGACATCCAGAAACTCCGGATTCAGATCCAGATCTTCACTCAGATCAAACGTCTCATCGGTCATGCGGCTTGTTCTCCGGCAATTTTATACAGAGCATTGAGCATAACATTGGCGCCGCGCTCGATATCCACCAGCTCGGTCCACTCGGCCGCCGAATGGCTGCGTCCGCCCTTGCTGGGCACAAAGACCATCGCGGCACGGGCGATGCGGGCCATCATCTGGGTATCGTGGGCGGCGCCGCTGGCCATGACCAGCGGCTCATGTTTCAACTGTTTGGCCACCGCTTCCAGATCATTGACCAGACCCAGATCGCACTTGACCGGGGGGATCTCGCTGAGAATCTTGAACTCGAACATCAGATCACGTCGCCGGGCGATGGCCGACAACGCCTTGCGAAAGGCGTGCTGCAGATCCTCGAGGGTATGCTCGTCGGTATCGCGCGCCTCCAGGGAAAAATCGACCCGCCCCGGTACCACGTTGGGTGCCCCCGGCTTGATATCCACGCGCCCGATGGTGGCCACGCTGCGTGCCGAGCCATTCTCTTCCAGGATACGTTGAATCTCACTGGAAAATTCCGCCAGCCCCTGAAAGGCGTCGTTGCGCATGTGCATCGGCGTCGTGCCGGCATGGTTGGCGGTCCCGATCAGGCTCACCTCCCACTTGAACAGGCCGGCGATGGCATCCACCACGCCCACGCTCAGCCCCATCTGATCCAGTATCGGGCCCTGTTCGATATGCAGCTCCACAAAGGCATGGATGGCCTCCGGGCGATAGCGGGCATGCAGGGCGTGCATCGCATCATAGCCGCGTTCCTGCATTGCCTCGGCCAGTGATATGCCATCCAGATCGATCGCCTGATGAATCGATTCGGGTGTTAGCTGGCCGGCGATCGATTGCGAGCCGACCATGCCGCCGAAACGGCCCTCTTCATCAGTAAACGAGATCACTTCCATCGGATAGCGCAACGGCAGATTCTGTTCCTTGATAGTGCGCAGACACTCCAGTCCGATCAGCACACCCAGCGCCCCGTCCAGATGACCGGCAGCGGGGACCGTATCCAGATGCGAACCGGTCACGACTGCCGGGGTATCCTCGTTCCAGTTGAGCCGGCCATGAATATTGGCGGCACCGTCTTCATACACTTCCAGCCCGGCCTCTTCCAGTTGTTGTTTGAACCAGGCGCGGCCTTCCATATCAGCATCGCTAAACGCCATGCGATACAGACCATGGTCCTCGTGACGGCCGATAGCCGCCAGTGTATCGATATCTTCCTGCAAGCGTTTGATATTGATTGATAATGTCACTGTGACTCCTTGCTGTGATAGCGTCGATTGCCGATCAGAATCGCGATCAGGATCGATAAAAAGACAATCGCACCGACGGTGAAAAATCCGAAAGCCCGTGACAGGGGATGATGTTCGACCTGTACCTTGACGATGTCAGACCAGGCTCCGGTCGAACCGTTCACATCAACCCGCCGGGCGCGATAATAATAAGTGCCATCGGAACGCCCGGTGACCACTCTCGCCCGATCCCGGCCCTGGTAAAGGGTTTCTGCATTTCGAAACCGGGCGTTATCGGCTTCCTGAATCTCGACATTGACGTTGTCAGCGACGCCTTGCCATTTGAGTTGATAGTACCCGGCCGTGGCGACATCTGTATCCGCCTGCAAATCAAGGGCAAAGGAAAGGGAGGGCATACACACCAGCAAACACAATACAGCCCCCCGTATTTGTCCCTGCACAAGACGCGCAGCCCGGGTGCCAACCAGCGACAGACGCCCGATCGAACGGGTAAAACGGCTTGTTGGTTCAGAAGAATTCAATGAAGTATCCATTATCTTCGCTACAACCAGGTGCCGGGTAGAAACGGCGATGACAAGTGGCCTGGGCAATGCGGCGAAATTTGTTTTCCATTCTGCCATGACTGGCAACAAAATTCACATTAGCCAAAAGTCTAGTTAAAAGAGAGACTTATTGCCAACAAGCTGATACAGACCAGGCGACACAGCCTGGATGTCTCGGTCACACAGGGATTTATTCCAGGGCATCCGGGCAGGCATGGCGATACCTTATATAAATACACGTTTCGGGTATTTGGAACATTTATTCCGTGACTGGCGCCCCGGAAGCGGCGGGTTGCGAAGGGCTCGCGGCTATTTCGCGCCACAAGGAATGAACAACCGTCCAGGAACACGCCGCTTCAGGGAGACTTATACCCGATCTAAATATAAGTAAATTTTATTTCTGCGAACCCGCGTGATCGGGGTTTAAATTTGCCCTCGATCAGCTATAGTTGGCGCGACCTCACCTGTAAGCTTAAAATTCCCACAAAAACAGATGCTTAGTCGGGGGATTGCTATCTCTCTTCGGGTAGGGGGCAGGCCCGGTCACTATCTCCGTCTGGGTACGGTTAATCCATAATTAATTTAGTATATAATGATTTTATAATCCTTTTAATAACCCTGATTAGTCACCGTGCGTGGAGCCCCCCTATAATCGCGCACCCCATTTAAAAGGCTAGGTTTGACGATGGCAGTGATACATGACCCGATTCAGAAGCCCGAAGGGCGCACTGAAACCAAGAACACCACCTGTTATATGTGTGCCTGCCGCTGCGGCATTCGCGTGACCGTGCGTGACGGGGAGGTGCGCTATATCCAGGGCAATCCCGATCATCCGCTGAACAAGGGCATCATCTGTGCCAAGGGCTCCTCGGGGATTATGAAACAGTACTCCCCGGCGCGGCTGACCAAGCCGCTGATGCGCAAGCCCGGCGCCGACCGCGGTGATGCGCAGTTCGAGGAGATCAGCTGGGATCAGGCCTTCGACCTGCTCGAGGAGCGCCTGGGCAACATCCGCGCCACCGATCCGAAAAAATTCGCGCTGTTCACCGGCCGCGATCAGATGCAGGCGCTGACCGGGTTGTTCGCCAAACAGTACGGCACGCCCAACTACGCGGCCCATGGCGGTTTTTGCTCGGTCAACATGGCTGCGGGCATGATCTACACCATCGGCGGTTCCTTCTGGGAATTCGGGGGCCCGGATCTGGAACGTGCCAA
This sequence comes from Thiohalophilus sp., assembly GCF_034521165.1. Lineage (NCBI taxonomy): Bacteria > Pseudomonadati > Pseudomonadota > Gammaproteobacteria > Thiohalomonadales > Thiohalophilaceae > Thiohalophilus > Thiohalophilus sp. The sequence goes on along the minus strand of NZ_JAXHMV010000013.1, from coordinate 220,370 downwards.
ACTGTTCGTGATGATCGGCACCGCCGAGGACCATCATTCCAACCCGCTGAAGATGGAGCTGTCCAAGTTCAAGCGCAACGGCGGCCGCTTTATCTCCATCAACCCGGTGCGCACCGGCTACTCCGCTATCGCCGACGAGTGGGTGCCGATCAAACCCGGCACCGACGGCGCGCTGATGCTGGCCCTGACCCACGAGATCATCAAACAGGGGCTGTTCGACCGGGATTTTCTGGTCAACTACACCAACTCCGCCGAGCTGGTGAACCTGGACGAGAACAGCTCCGAATACGGCATGTTCGTGCGCTTCGAGGTCCCCGAAGAAGAGGGCTGCTTCGATCCGCAGAACAAGCTGTGGTGGGACCGCGATCTGAACAAGCCGATCTCCACCCACACCCCGGGCGCCGACCCGTACCTGCTGGGCGAGTTCAAACTGCCCGACGGTACCCCGGTCAAACCGGCCTTCCAGATGCTGACCGAACGGATCCAGCAGTACACCCCGGAATGGGCCGAGAACATCACCGGCATTCCGGCCGAGACCATCCGTCGCCTGGCCTATGAAATGGGCATTACCGCCCGCGACGAGAAGATCGAACTGCCGATCGCCTGGACCGATGTGTGGGACAACGAACACGAGTCCGTGACCGGCAACCCGGTCGCCTTCCATGCCATGCGCGGACTGGCCGCCCACTCCAACGGCTTCCAGACCATTCGCGCGATGAGCATCCTGATGTCCATTCTGGGCACCATCGACCGTCCCGGCGGCTTCCGCCACAAGGCGCCCTTCCCGCGCCCGATTCCGCCGTGCCCGAAGAACCCGACCTCGCCGGACGACGTGCAACCGAATACGCCGCTGAACGGCATGCCGCTGGGCTGGCCGGCGGATCCGGACGATCTGTTCGTCGACGATCAGGGACAGCCGGTGCGCATCGACAAGGCCTTCTCCTGGGAGCATCCGCTCTCCGTGCACGGGCTGATGCACAACGTGATCACCAACGCGCATCGCGGCGATCCCTACAACATCGACACCCTGCTCCTGTTCATGGCCAATATGGCGTGGAACTCCACCATGAACACCGATCAGGTACGTCAGATGCTCAACGACAAGGACGACAACGGCGAGTACAAGATCCCGTTTCTGGTCGTGGCCGACGCCTTCCAGTCGGAGACCGTGGCCTACGCCGATCTGGTGCTGCCGGATACCACCTACCTGGAACGCCATGACGTGATGTCCATGCTGGATCGGCCCATCTCCGAATACGACGGCCCGGTCGACTCGGTGCGGATTCCGGTGGTGCCGCCAACCGGCGAGTGCAAGCCGTTCCAGGAAGTGCTCATCGAGCTGGGCTCGCGGCTCAAGCTGCCGGCCTTCGTGGATGAAAACGGCAACCGCAAATACCGCGACTATCCGGACTTTGTCACCAACTTCGAAACCGCCCCCGGTTCCGGCATCGGCTTTCTGGCCGGCTGGCGCGGCAAGGGCGGCGAGAAGGCCATGCGTGGCGAGCCCAATCCGGACCAGTGGAAGATGTACGAGAAAAATAACTGCGTCTTCCATTACGAGCTGCCCAAGTCCTACCAGTACATGCGTAACTGGAACCAGGGTTACCTGCAGTGGGCCCAGGGCAACGCCCTGACCCGCTATGCCGAGCCGATCAACTGCCATATCTATTCCGAAGTGCTGCAGAAGTTCCGCCTGGCCGCGCAGGATCGCAACCCCGGTGGCCGGGTGCCGCCCAAACATCTGCGCAAGCGCATCGAGACCTTCTTCGATCCGCTGCCGTTCTACTATGAACCGCTGGAATCGCAGCTGAGCGACAAGCACAAGTACCCGCTCAATGCGATCACCCAGCGGCCGATGGCCATGTATCACAGCTGGGACTCGCAGAACGCCTGGCTGCGCCAGATCCATACCTATAACTATCTCTACCTGCATCCGCAGACCGCCAAAGCGGCCGGTATTGCCGATGAGTCCTGGATGTGGGTCGAGTCCATGCACGGCAAGGTGCGCTGTCTGAGTCGTTACAGTGAGGCAGTCGAACCGGGCACGGTCTGGACCTGGAACGCCATCGGCAAGGCCAGTGGTGCCTGGAACCTGAGCAACGACGCCAATGAGTCCAAGCAGGGCTTTTTGCTGAACCATGTGATTGGCGAGGAACTGCCGGCCCATGAAGCGGGCGAGCACCTCTCCAATTCGGATCCGGTCACCGGCCAGGCCGGCTGGTATGACGTGCGGGTCCGTGTTTACCCGGTCGGAGAAGGTGAAGAACCGGTCACCTTCCCGCAGTACGAGGAAATGCATGCCGTACCGGGTACCCCGCCACGGCGTAAATGGCTGCAGTACTTCGCCGGCATGTTCAACAAGCAAAAAAGCTGACGACACAAAGAGCCGCAGACAGGGACGTTTTGCCTCTTTGTGGAGAATGCATCGATAAAGGTTAAGTGATATGACTCAACTCGCACTTGTAATCGACCTGAACGTTTGCGTGGGTTGCCACGCCTGCGTGACCAGTTGCAAACAGTGGAACACGTCCGGCGCCGCCGGTCCGCTGTTCGACGAAAATCCGTATGACAAGGATCCCACCGGAACCTTCTTCAACCGGGTACAGACCTACGAAGTGGGGACTTATCCGAACACGGAAACCATCCATTTCCCCAAGAGCTGCCTGCATTGCGAGGACGCGCCCTGCGTGCCGGTCTGCCCGACCGGTGCCAGCTACAAGCGCGAGAACGACGGTATCGTGCTGGTGGACTACGACAAATGCATCGGTTGCAAATACTGCTCCTGGGCCTGCCCGTACGGCGCCCGCGAGCTGGACGAAAAAGAGCAGGTGATGACCAAGTGCACCCTGTGCGTGGATCGTATCTACGACGAATCCCTGCCCGAAGCCGAGCGCAAACCGGCCTGCGTCATGGCCTGCCCGACCAACGCCCGGCTGTTCGGCGACGTCCACGATCCGGATTCGGAAGTCTCCGTCGCGATTCGCGAACAGGGCGGTTACCCGCTGATGCCCGAATGGGGCACCAAGCCGGCCAACCACTACCTGCCGCGGCGTAAGACCAAGATGCACATCCACGAAGACGAACTGGTGCGCGTGGACAATCCGCTCAAGAAAGAGGATATCCGCCACAAAACCACCAAGGACGTCACCCTGGACGACTGGCTACTCTAAAACAAAGTGACGAGGGCCGAGTTACGAGTGACGAGGAAAAAAGAAACACCTCGATTCGCTGTTCCTCGTAACTCGGCCCTCGTCCCTCGTAACTCAAATTCGGAGAATTTGCTATGCATCCTGCATTTTCGGTTATTTTTCTCACCACGCTGATCGGTGCCGGTCAGGGGCTGTTTCTGGCGCTGTTCAGCGGTCAGCTGTACTCCGCCGTCAACCTGTTGCCGGCGCAGAGCAGCAGTTTCTATGTTACCGGCAGCATCATCGCCCTGGTGCTGATGGTCGGTGGCCTGGCGGCGTCGTTTTTGCACCTGGGTCGTCCGGAACGGGCCTGGCGGGCCGCCAGCCAGTGGCGCACCTCCTGGCTGTCTCGCGAGGTCATCATCCTGCCGGCCGTCATGGGCCTGGTGTTCGTCTACGGCGTGCTGCACTTCAGTGGCTGGCAGCCCGACTGGTTCGGCAACGGCATCCCCCACCAGCCGGCGCTGATCGTCGGGGCAGTGACGACGCTTGCCGTGTTTGCCCTGTATATCGCCACCGGCATGATCTACGCCAGCATCAAGTTCCTGCAGGAATGGGCCAGTGTCCTGACCGTGATCAACTATACCCTGCTCGGTGCCGCCTCCGGTTTCACCCTGGCCACCGCGCTGGCGGCCTGGCAGGGCTCGGGGCTGGTCGGTTTCTACGGTGTCTGGGCGGTCATTCTGACCGTGGCCGGCCTGATTAGCCGCGCCGCCTCGCTGTATCGCAACGCCCGGATCAAATATAAATCGACCGTGCAAACCGCCATCGGCATGCGCCATAACGCCGTGGTCCAGAAGTCCATGGGTATGATGGGCGGCTCCTACAACACCCGGGAATATTTCCATGGCGCCAGCGCGGCCTTCTTCAAGTCGGTCAAATACATTTTCCTGGTGCTGGTTTTCCCCGTACCTCTGGCCCTGCTATGGGCCGGGCTGGAGGAGGTCAGTGTGGTCCTGCTGGGGGCGGCCTTTCTGGTACAGTACATCGGTCTGCTTTTCGAGCGCTGGTTCTTCTTCGCCCAGGCCAACCATCCGCAGAATCTGTATTACCAGACCATCTGACCGGCCATACCGGCAACTACCTGTAAAAAGCGCATCACTCGATGCGCTTTTTTTCTGAAAATAAGGGTTTTCCCCAATAACGTTCCGCAGCGCCATGCTATATCCTTGTAGAACTTAAGTCATTGTATCGCAAGGGTTATACACCCGATTTCCCCCCCAGGCTGTAGCTGACAAAAAAATTTGAGAACCATTTCACATTGCCGATAACCCCAGATAACAGCACATTTGGGGATGGCTTCCAATCTGGAACCTCGCGAACCTGCGGGAGTAATGTGAAATGGCTTCACACTGGACAATTCTGTCCTCCGGGATGTGGGCACAGCCGGAGGAATACAGGGCAAGACAAGCAACAATAATGAAAAAACCGACCATCCATGTAGTAGACGATGATCAGGCCGTGCGTGAATCGATTCAGTGGTTAATCGAGTCGGTAGGATTGAATATTAAGACGCACGGCTCGGCCAATGAATTTCTGGACAACTACAGGGAAGACTCCCTCGGTTGCCTGATTCTCGATGTTCGCATGCCGGGGATCAGCGGGCTGGATCTGCAGCATATTCTCGCCGACCGGGGCATCGATCTGCCCATCATCTTTGTCACCGGCCACGGCGATGTCCCCATGGCGGTGCGGGCTCTGAAAAACGGCGCGGTCGATTTCATCGAAAAACCGTTTAACGATCAGGTATTGCTGGATACCATCCAGTCGGCGGTGCAAAAACATCGCGACCGGCTCAAACAGCGTGCCGAACTGGAAAACCTGCAGACGCGCTACGACAACCTCACCACCCGCGAACAGGAAGTCATGGACCGCGTCGTCACCGGCAAGCCCAACCGCGACGTGGGCGAGGAACTGGGTATCAGCGTCAAGACCGTGGAAGTCCATCGCGCCAAGGTGATGGAAAAAATGCAGGCCCGCTCCATCGCCGACCTGGTCAAAATGGCCATGATGATGCGCGAAGCCGGCAACGGCAAGAACTCACGTTAGCCGAAGTCAGCGCGTCACTTTCTAAAATCTCGGAGAATAACGCAAAGAACGCAAAGGCGCGGAGTACGCAGACATAATGTTAAATGTCTGGAATATTCGAAAACTTATATCGGAGTGCGCATCGAATTCAAAATTCAATGGATTAAAAGCTTACCCCAATACTTTGCGTTCTTTGCGACTTTGCGTCCTCTGCGTTCCTTCCACAAATCCTAAAAAATGATAGTTAGCTGTCGCTGAAGGCGATCATGCGGTTGCGGCCGGTGTCCTTGGCTTTGTAAAGCGCTTCGTCGGCACAGGCGATCAGCATTTCGGCGTTGGCGGCGTCGTCGGGGTAGCATGCCAGGCCGACACTGAGCGTGATGTTGATCGTCGTGTTGTCGCTGATGGCAAACGCCTTTTCCTCGACCACCCGGCGGATGCGCTCCGCGGTATCCCGGGCATCCGTCTCCGAGGTATCGGTGAGAATAATTCCGAACTCCTCCCCGCCATAGCGCCCCACGTAGTCCGCCTCACGGACCTGCTTTTTCAACAGCGAGGCCAGCACCCGCAGGGTATGGTCCCCCGCCGGGTGCCCGTAGATATCGTTCACCTGTTTGAAATAATCGAGATCCACCAGCAACAACACAAACGGGTGCCGGGTACGTTTGGCGCGCCGCACTTCATCCTGCAGGCGCTGTTCGAACTCGCGTTTGTTCAACAGCCCGGTGAGGCTGTCATACGAGGCGAGAAATTCGAGTTCATCGGCCATGTTGTTAAAGGTATTGGCCAACTGGCCAAATTCGTCTCGGTCTTCCAGCTCAATCCGGTGGCTCAAATCGCCCTTGCCGAAACGCTCGGTACCCTCGCTTAACACGGCGAGCGGCCTGAGCACCTGGCGAGCCAGCCGGTTGCCAATACCGATCGCCACCAGTACTCCGGCGATGAATACCACCAGCAGCAACACCTGAATCTGTTGCTGGTTATGCAGGGCATTTTGATAGTTCATCCGGATTTCGACCTGCAGGGTGGTATAAACCTCATCCAGTATCCGGCTGGTTTTCTGCTGCTGCTCTTCGAAATGGGTGATATCCGCCAGCGGAACCGTGTGGCCGGTGCTATCCCGCTCGATAATCGCCTCACCCAGCGCGACCAGTTCGCGCCAGCTTGCCGCCGCACGCTTGATATCCGTGCGATATTCCCGCTGCAGGCCGGTATTGTTCAGCAGGGTACTGAACTGGCGATCGATATCCCGGGTCTGTTGGCTGAACCGCTGGCGCTCGCGCTGGCTGCCGGTGAGCAGGTATTTGTCCAGCGGCATATCGAGCTGCAGGATGTCACGATGGAGCTCGCCGACCGGCAGGCCCACCGGCAGGCTTTCCTGAATCACCGCCTCGAACGAATCGATGGTTTGCAGATAAAGCAAATAGCCGACAATGCCCAGCAACAGCAAGGGCACCAGCATCAGGCCGGTACCGAGCAGCATTCGCTTTCGTAGGGAGTATCGCATTCAAATCGCCCCGCCACGGGGGAACAGTCTCTGTCGGATTAGGGGTTTACCCCAAGTTAAATAGGTAATAAGGATATCGGCAGAGGATATCACTACTTTAGAATATTTGAATTAGTTCCGAGTGAGCGCTCACTTATCCTCCGACACCGGATTGCACACCGTCATCCGACGGCTACTGGCTCTGTCAGATCGGCCCACAATAGCGCCAATTAACCGGATTTTTGAAGGTTTTTCAGCACATTACAAACTACTAATTTTCACCTATAATCAAAATATTTCCATGGCAACGCACTCGGTTATTGTATGGCAGACCTCATCGACCCCTTCGGCAGACGCATCGAATATGTCCGGCTCTCGGTCACGGACCGCTGCGACCTGCGCTGCAAGTACTGCATGCCCGAAGGATTCAAAGACTTCGAGGAGCCGGCACACTGGCTGACACCGGATGAAATCGAACGGGTCATCGGCGCCTTCGGCCGGCTCGGCACCCGCCGGGTACGCGTCACCGGCGGCGAGCCGCTGGTACGCAAGAACCTCCCCGGGCTGGCCGCCCGCCTGGCGGCCCTGCCCGGGATCGAGGATCTGTCGCTGAGCACCAATGCCACCCGCCTGGACAAGCACGGTCAGGCGCTGTTCGACGCCGGCGTCAGCCGCATCAATGTCAGCCTGGATACCCTCAAACCCGAGCGCTTCAAGGAAATCACCCAGGGCAAGCTGGAAAAAGTCCTCAACGGTCTGATGGCCGCCAAACAGGCCGGCTTCCATCCCATCAAGATCAACATGGTGGTGATGAAAGGCGTCAACGACGATGAAGTCGAGGACATGGTCGACTTTTGTATCGAACATGACTTCACCCTGCGTTTTATCGAGACCATGCCGGTCGGCGAAACCGGCCGCGCCGCCACCGATCAGTACCTCAGTTTGCAGGACGTCAAAGCACGTCTGGCTGAACGTTTCGAACTGCTGCCCGGCATGATGCCCGGCGGCGGCCCGGCCCGTTATGTGCAGGTGGCCGGCACGGATTTGCGCATTGGCTTTATTACCCCCATCTCGCAACACTTCTGCGAGACCTGCAACCGGGTGCGATTATCCGTGGACGGCACCCTGTACATGTGCCTCGGCCAGGAAGAGCGCTACCCGCTGCGCGAGCTTCTACGCGCCGGGATCACAGATGCCGAACTGGAACAGCACATCGTCAAGGCCATTGCCCTCAAACCCGAGCGCCACGAGTTCAACGAAAAACCGGAACAGGTGCTGCGCTTCATGTCCATGACGGGTGGCTGATATTTCCACTGTTCAAACCAGGTGGAAGTAACGCAAAGAACGCGGAGACGCAAAGTTCGCAAAGAAAATAACTTTATTTTCTTCAGTTTCCAACATATCCCTTATTGCGCGCACACGGTAAGCAGTTAATATCGAATCTATATGCCAACAAACATGTGCGCATGAAAACAGCGCAATGCCATTAAGATACAGAAAATATTTTTATAACAACTTTGCGTTCTCTGCGCCTTTGCGTTCTCCGCGTTAATTTCCAGTAACACAGATTAAAGGCGAGATACCCCGTTTATTTATCTAATGGCTGGTGCCCTCGGTGTAGCGCGTTTTGTTGTAGACGTTGTACTTGCCCGACGGTTTGTTCATCGGCAGACGCTTGACCTCTTCGAGGGTCTTTGCATCGTAGACGATGACATAACCTTCCTCGTCCCAGATACTCAGCAGGGCGTGGCGGCCGCCGCGGTCGAATTCGACATGGGCGGCGGTTTTGCCCGGCTCTGGCTTGAGGGTTTTGACGATCTCCAGCGTGGCCTTGTCGATGATGTGCACCTGGTCGTGATTCGGGCCGAAGAAAACATCGACCCAGGCGTAAGGACTGTTTTTGTGGCTGCGCATGAAAAACCCGGGGCCGCCGGTTTTGATCTTTTTAATCGTTTCCCAGGTTTGCATATCGATGATGCTGACCTCTCCGGCCTTGAGGTTGGGCGTCGCCAGCACGCGCCGTCCCTGGTAGTCCCAGCTGATCCCGGAGCCCAGATGCGGTAATCCCTGAAGATCAACCTCGGCGATCTTGCGCCCGACGATCAGATTCACCACCTGGCCATTGTTGGCATTACGTGCCGCGCCGATCAGGTGTTTGTATTCCTGGTCAAAAAAGAAATCATCCAGATAATCGTCCAGCACGATCCGTCGCAGGGGGAACGGCCCGCGATCCATGTAGCCTTCTTCATAGCGATAGTCATGCATATATCCAACCGCGACCGGCTCCGGTTCGTCCAGATAGCTAATCTCCCAGACTTCCTTGACGTCTTTCAACGCGGCAATAAAGCTGCCTCGCGGCGGAGCCGTATACACGGCGCTGACCCGTGAAGACCGGCCCTGTTTGTCCCTGACATCGAAAATCCGTATGAGGGAGAGATCCTTGGCATCAAGCAATACCAGCGTATGCGGCAGGTAGTTACCAACCATGACATAGCGCCCGTCGGCGGAGACGGCCAGATTGCGGGTATTGATCCCGGCGCGCACCTCGGCCACGGTCTTGAGGTTGTACATATCGAACTTGCTGATCCAGCCGTCACGCGAGGCAAAATAGACGTAACGCCCGCCCGGCGAATACTTGGGCCCGCCATGCAGGGCGAAATGAGTCTCGAAGCGATGAATGGGTTCAAACCTGTCACCATCCAGCACGGTCGCGTGATGATCCCCGAGTTCCACCACAATAAACAGGTTGAGCGGGTCGGCTTCGAAGATCGGTGTATCCGAGAGTTCGGACTGCCGATAATGAAGTTGATGCGAGGCGGTTATCTCCGCCTCACCCCATGAAGGCGATTCCGGCAAGGGGGTATAGATATACTCGACCAGCGCGGCAACCTGCGCATCAGTGAGTTTGTCGGCGAAGCCCGGCATTTGCGTGGCCGGCCGTCCCTGCCGAATAACCTCGGCCGCCTCGTTCTTTTTCAACCGTTTGAGATTGCCGGGCAACAGCGCCGGCCCCATGGCGCCCAGCCGATTCGGGGCATGACAGCTGGCACAGTTTTTCTGATAAACCCTGTCCGGACTCGCAACAACCGCGAAGGATAACGACAACAGTACGAGGACCGTTTTAATCCGACGACCTGCGAGAGGATCAAACAACTTCGACATGCACTTATCCTTTTGAATCCCTGGATCCAGCCCGCACAATACGTTCAATTCAATGTAACACTGAAAGCACCGAAAGCACCGAAAGCGCTGAAAACACTGAATGTCATTCTTCGGTGCAGGTCGGTGTATTCAGTGTTTTCGGTGGATTAAAAACCCTTTTTCTAAATAAAAGTTCGCAATACCCGAGCACGCCTGTAGGGTGGAACAAGCGAAGCGATTCCACCTGCGCCCGGAAAAACCTGGATCCGTCGCGTTGCTCCTTGATTCAGGCTACTCAGTAAAATGGGCAGGTATTCGGAACACGTATTTAGACTATTCACAAGTAAACCACTCCCTGTTCAGGATTTAAGCTGTGCAACCTGACGATGACGGGAATAGGGATAGAGCTGCAATCGTTCGTGGAGGCCGGTATAACCGATTTCTTCGTCGGTCAGATAGCAGGCCGGATCTTCCTGCCAGGGATCGCCGCTCAACTGCCAGGCACGTACCCGGGTATTCCCGCCACAGACGGCCAGATGTCGGCACTGGGCACAGCGGCCCTTGAGTGGACGCTGTTCGGCCTTGAGGCCGGCCATCAACGGGTCACTGGTATCTTCCCAGATTTTGGAGAAGGGGCGCTGTTTGACATTGCCCAGGGTGTAATCCCACCAGAAGGTATCGGGATGCACATTACCCAGATTATCGATGTTGGCAATATTCACACCCGTGGCATTGCCGCCCCACTGTTCCAGTCGCGCCTGCATGTAGTCCAGATGCTGCGGGAAATTGCGCGCGATCCAGAATAACAGGTAGACGCCGTCGGCATCGTTGTTGCCAGTGACAAATTCCCGTTCGGTCCCGTTCTGGATATTTTCCCAGCAGGTTTCGAACAGCAGATCCATGGCATCCCGGGTCAACTGATGCACAACATCATCCTTGCGGTTTTTATTACCCCGACCGGCATAGTTGAGATGCGACAGATAGAATTTGTCAATTTCTTCCTGTTCCATCAGCTCAAGGAGTTGGGGTAACTCGCTGGCGTTATCCATGGTCAGTGTAAACCGCAGACCGACCTTGATGCCATGATCACGGCACAGCCGAATGCCATTCATCGCTTCCTCGAAAGCGCCCTGTTTACGTCGAAAATAGTCATGGGTCTCTTTGACACCGTCGACACTGATGCCGACATAGTCGTAACCCACCGCCGCGATCTGCTCGATATTATCCTCGCTGATCATGGTGCCGTTGGTGGACAGGCCGACATAAAAACCCATGGACTTCGCTCGATGCGAAATATCAAAAATATCCCCTCGCATCAGCGGCTCGCCACCGGAGAGGATCAGCACCGGTACGCCATACCCCTTGAGGTCATCCATCACTTCATAGACCTGTTGCGTATCCAGTTCCCCCGGAAAATCCTTGTCGGCCGAAATGGAGTAACAATGCTTGCAGGTCAGATTGCAGCGACGAATCAGGTTCCAGATCACAACCGGCCCTGTGGGCTCGTGCCGGGGAGGCAATATAGCGTCCGCCCCCTTGACGAGTTTGTCCAGCTCTTTCATATACCGGGTAATTCTGAACATAATGGCCTCCTAGGGGGTCAGCCGCATTCCGGTCTTTTTAAGAATACGGCGGCTGAATAACACGTCGTGACCGCGATCGTTCTCACCCAGCAAGCGGGCGATTTCATCGACCTTTTCCAGTGCCTCTTCACGGCTGCCAGCGTGAACCATCGCGAACAGATTGTAGGGCCAGGCCGGAAGATGACGGGGTCGACGGTAACAATGGCTGACAAAATCGAGCGCACCGACCTGCTTGCCCAGCGCCTCCACGTGCTCATCGGGCACGTTCCAGACACTCATGCCGTTGGCGGTATAACCGAGCCTGTAATGATTCGGCACCGCGGCGATACGACGGATAATCCCGTCATCCGACATTCGACGCAGGCGCTGCATCACTTCCTCGGCGCTGATATCCAGCTTCCTTGCCACCGCCTCATAGGGGCGGCGCTCCAGCGGCAGGCCGTCCTGAGTCGCCAGGATAATCCGGCGATCCGTCTCGTCCAGCATCGATACTTTATCTTCTTTTAATGCCTGCATTGTTTTCAACCCGTCGTTCACACAGCCAGCTTGAGCCCGACGAAATACTCATCCTGCTTGGGCATGTTGTAGCAACTGTAACCGCTATCGAGTTCAATTTCGGTCAGTATCGCGTCAATGTGTTTGGGGTTTTCCGTGGCAATCACAAACCACATATTGAAATGGTGTTCTCTTTCATAATTATGGGCGACTTCGGGAAAACTGTTGACGATTTCAACCACCCTGTCGAAATCGTCCTCGCGCACACTCATGCCCACCAGTGTAAACGCACCGCCAAGCCTTTCCGCCTGATACATTGGCCCGAAGCGGGTTAATGTCTTGTCAGCCAGCAGCCGCTCCAGACGAGCGATCAGTTCACTTTCATCGAGCCCAAGCTGGCCTGCCACCTCGGAAAATGGCTGTTCCGTGATCGGAAACCCCTCTTGCAGGGTATTAATGATTTGTTTGTCAATCGCGTCAAGTTGCATAGTGTCTCTCGTCCCGATTCGACTCAACATTGCTGCCTGTGGTCCGATAAACAGCCCCGCGCTGCTTGAAGCGACGTCGACTGAACAAAACACGATGCGGCAGTGACTCCAGGTGACATTGCGCGATCAGCCAGTCGATACGCTGCAATACATCCTCGCGCGATTTGCCATGGATCATGCAAAACAGGTTATACGGCCAGTCGGGCAGGACCCGCGGGCGACGATAACATAGCGTGATAAAGTCATATTGACTCAGACAGCGCCCCAGTTCCGAGACCCGCTCATCGGGGACATCCCAGACCAGCATGGCGTTGGCCCGGTAACCCAGCTCGCGGTGACGGACGACAACGCCCATGCGCTTGATTACGCCCTGTTGCTGCAAGGCCGCCAGGCGGGCCAGAACCTCCGGCTCGTCAATTCCCAGCTGATCGGCAATCTGCGCATAAGGGCGCGAACACAGCGCCAGGCCGTTCTCGATGGCACGGATCAGCGCATTGTCCACCGCATCCAGTTCGGCCAGATGCCGGTTGATACTTTGCAGCTGTGTTTTCAGGGTTTTCATGTCCATTGCAGATCAAATCCCAGATCAATATGGAAGTCCTCGAGGAGCGGAAGTGCAAGGATGGTATGGCTGGTTCTCTCTTCCATCTCCCCGAGGACTGAACACAACTCGGCCTCACTGCCGGCCGTGGCGACAAACCACAGATTGAACTCGTGTTCGCGTTCGTAATTGTGATTGACATGCGGATAGCTGTTAATAATTTCAGCCACCGATTCCAGTTCCTCCTCGGCAACCGACATGGCCGCCAGAGTGCTGGCGCCCACCCGGTTGGGCCGAAATACCGCACCGACCCGGCTGACCAGACCCTCGCGCTGCAGCCTGTCCAGGCTATCGAGTACCTGCTGTTCGCTGACCCCGAGCTGTTCGGCCATGTCGGCATAGGGCGTCGGCGACAACGGAAAACCGTGCTGATAATCGTTCAACAGATGGCGTTCGAGTTCACTCAGTTGCCGGTCGTTGTTCATAAGCCTATCCGATGCGCCCGGTTGGTCAGAAAAATTCCGCTGGGCGAGCTCATTTCCAGCGAGGTAATCTCGCGCCGGGTATAGGCGTCATACACGCGCACCCGATTGGCGTCGCGCACCGAAACCCAGACTTCATGCCCGCGAGGGGTAAACTCCATATGCAATACGGCCGGGCCCGGCTTGAGCGTATCGATCACTTCCAGACTGGCAACATCGATCACCTGAATGGTGTCGTTGTCCGGATGGGCAAAATTGACCCAGACATAATGCTGATCCGGACTGGCCATGACAAAGACCGGTTGACTGTGCACCGCTATGCGCCTGACCAGTTTCCAGTTTGAGCGATCGATGACCAGTACTTCATGGCCGCCCACCGCCGGCACCAGGGCATAATCACCGGCCATCGCCCAGCCTTCCAGATGCGGCATCTTGTAAACCGGCAGTTTTTCTTCACCACGTCCATAGTCGCCCAGAATCCGTTTGACACCAAGCTGCGGCTGCCAGAGATCGAGCAGCGCCAGGCCATCCTCGCCAAACAGGCCGGCGATGTAATAGCGCCCTTCGCCGGAGATCAGTGCGTCATAAGGTTGTTTGCCCACATCCCGGTAACGGGTGATGTCGGGGTCGTCCGGCTGACTCATATCGGCGACCCAGATTTCATCGGCCTCATACAGACTGAAGACAAACCGTTTTTGCGGCGCATCCACCAGACCCACGACCTTGGAGCGTTTACCGTTTGCGCCGATCGCCGGAATGTCGGCCACGAGCTCCAGCGTTTGCGCATTGAAGATCTTGACCCCGCCGGGCTCGTAATTGGAGACGGCAATCAGCGCGCCATCCTGGGAGATGGCGCCGCCGATACTGTTGCCGGACTGGATAATGCGCCTGTCGATCCGCTGCAACAGCATATCCACCTTGCTCAGCCCGCCATCGCGCCCGAACACATAGGCATAACGCTCGTCCCGCGAATAAACCACCGAAGCATGGGAGAGATCGCCCAGCCCCTCGATCCGGGCCAGCGCGCGGCGGTCGCTGGTATCGATAATCTGTACGCTGCCCGTCGCCCGCTCGATCACCAGGCCGAGATCGCCGGTCGCCCGCGGTGCCAGGCTCTGACAGCCTGTCACGAACAGGAACACCAGTAGCAGCAGGGCGCGATAATACGCGATCATACGGCTCATTCGTCCACTCCCCGATACAGCAATTCAATAATCCAGCGGGCTTCCTCCCGGCTCAACAGATTGGACCAGGGCGGCATCGGTGTGCCGGGCCGGCCATGCAGCACGGTTGCGAGCATCGCGTCTTTCGGCTTGTCGCCCAGGGCAGCGGGCGTCAGGGCCGGTCCCAGCCCGCCCTTGAGGGTCAGGCCGTGGCACGAACCGCAATCCTGCATGACCAGGTGACGCAGTTCAGCCGCGCGCCTGTCAGTGATCGACTCCGCGCTCCAGCCGGTGGTGGTTATGGCGAACATACTGACAATCAGCAACACACCGAACGACAGTCTATAGAACATGGTGTGCGTCCTCTTTAACAGAGGCCTGTTGTCGGGGCAGATACCAGTCCATCTGCTCGGCCAGCGCCACCACCTTGCCGATCACAAACAGGACCGGCGGTCTGAAGGCCTGTCGCTCTGTTTGCTCCGCCAGATCGGCGAGCGTGCCAATCAGGCGGCGCTGCCGGGGGGTTGCCCCGTCCTGAATAGCCGCCGCCGGAGTGTCGGTCGGCAGACCGGCGTCGATCAGCTTGCGGGTAATATAGTGAATATTGGCCAGGCCCATATACACCACGAGCGTGGTATCTTCGTTGGCCAGCTTTTGCCAATCGTGTTGCAAATCAAGATTGTTGCGGGAGTGGCCGGTAATGATCTGCACACCGGTGGCAAGACCCCGATGGGTCATGGGAATACCGGCATAGGTCGTCGCCGCGGTGGCCGCCGTGACGCCGGGTATGATTTCAAAATCGATATCGTGTCGGGCAAGAAACGTCGCTTCCTCGCTGCCGCGACCGAACACCAGCGGATCGCCGCCTTTGAGGCGAACGATGGTCCTGGCCTTGTGGGCCATCTTGACCAGCAGGGCGTTGATCTCATCCTGCGGCAGCGTGTGATGATCCGTGGCCTTGCCGACAAAGATGCGACTGCTGCCGGCGGGGATCAGATCGAGAATCGGTTCGGAGACCAGTCTATCGTAGACGATCACATCGGCCTGTTTGATCAGACGCAGTGCCTTGACCGTCAACAGATCCGGATCGCCGGGCCCGGTACCGACCAGATACACACAGGACTTGTTTTTCATCACGCACCAGCCTTTGGTGTTTCTTACAAACCTTGCAGGTCGGGATTCAGGCCGAATTGACGGGGCATGAACCCCGAACTGCAATTTCTGTAGTGTTGGCAGGCAGAGCCTTGTTGCCCTGCCTGCCGGTTTCACCGTTTAATACACGTCCTTCATGGTGTTGTACACATTGAACTTGCCGGTCGGAGTCACCAGGCTCTTGTCCTTGATAACCTTCTTCAGCTTCAATGTCTTGTCATCCACGATAACCAGCGCGGACTGCTGTTCCTTGCCGTTCCAGACCGAGAACCAGACCTCGTCGCCCGCCTTGTTGTACTCGGGCTGGACAACTCGTTTCGGTCCTTCGCCAAGGTCGGCCCATTCGGCAATCGGCAGTACCTTGAAACCTTCATCCAGATTGCGAGTATCGAATACGGCAACCGACTGGCTGATTTTCTCTTCCGGGTTCAGTGCCGTATCCACATACAGATGATGCGACTCGGGATGGGTCTTGATGAACAGCGAACCGCCACCCTGGCCTTTCAGCGTCCGAACCACCTTCCAGGCATACTGCTTGTGGTTTTTCGGATCGGTACCGATCAGCGAGATGGTGTCATCACCCAGATGGCTGGTCGCCCACACCGGACCGTATTTCGGATCCACGAAGTTGGCACCACGACCAGGATGCGGAATCTTGCCGACATCGATCATCGCTTCAAGCTTGCTGTCCCTGGAGTCGATTACCGCAATTTTGTTAGAGTTGTTCGCTGCCGTCAGGAAATAGCGTTCGGTGGCATCCCAACCGCCATCATGCAGGAACCGGGCTGCCTCAATGTTGGTGATCTTCAGATTTTCCAGATCCTCGTAGTTCACCATCTTGACTATGCCGGTTTCCTTGACGTTAACGATAAACTCCGGTTTTTCATGCGAAGCGACAATCGCGGCCACACGCGGTTCCGGATGATACTCCTGGGTATCCACGGTCATACCACGGGTAGCGACAATCTTCTTGGGCTCCAGGGTGTTGCCGTCCATGATGACAAACTGCGGCGGCCAGTAGGTTCCGGCGATTGCATACTTGTCTTCATAGCCCTTGTACTTGGACGTTTCTACCGAACGTGCTTCCATGCCGACCTTGATTCTGGCGACGGTGTCCGGTTTCTTCATCCAAAGATCAATCAGATTGATCTTGGCATCACGCCCGATAACAAAAATATAACGTCCTGAATGAGACATGCGCGAGATGTGCACCGCGTAGCCTGTATCCACAGTCGTTATAATCTTCTTGCTGTCGCCGTCGATCAGAGCAACCTTGCCCGCATCGCGCAAAGTGACCGAGAAGATATTGTCGAGGTTATACTTGTTCTGTTTTTTCTTCGGCCGCTCTTCCGGTGGAACAATAACCTCCCAGGTATCCTTCATATCGGCCATGCTGAATTCCGGCGGAGTCGGTGGCTCGTGCTGCAGAAAGCGGGCCATCATGTCGATCTCTTCCTCACTCAACTCTCCGGACGTACCCCAGTTGGGCATCCCGGCCGGCGAACCGTAATTTATGAAGGTCTTCAGGTACTCCGTGCCCTTCTTCCGCGTCTCCTCCGTGGTCAGAGGTTTGCCGGTCGCACCTTTACGCAAAACCCCGTGGCAACCGGCGCAGCGTTCAAAGTAGATCTGTTTGGAGCGGGCAAATTCCTGCTCCGTAATTTTCGGCCCTGCGGCACTGCGGGTGTCACTGGTTTCCGAGTCCGGTACCGGCGCGCCCTTGTAACGCATCTCTTCTTCGGGCGTACCGGGATGACCGCTATCGGTGGCCGCCCACAGTGGTACAGCGGTAACTGAAAGGGCAAATGCCGCGCAAACGCTGGCGACCGTTTTGCCTGTGTTGAGGTATTTCATTGTCGTCCCCTCCTGGTGATAATTTAGCTTCATTGTTGTTTTATGACTTTGTGAACAACGACGCCTTGACATCGATCAAACCGCAGAATTTTCACTTCCCTGGATCGGATTTGACTAAGGCTAGTTGGCGATTCATGCATTTCAAGCCATGATTGAGCCGCCCACTGCGCGGGGTGAGTTTCTGTTGCTAACAGCGTCACAACTTTCAATGCTGTAGCAGGCCGACAGCGGCCTGGAGACGCACTGCAGCGCCGTCCCCGCCCTCAGGTAGGCGGGTCAGATGGTGGCGCCTTGGCGGCCACACCGCCTTCGCTGCGCCGATGTCGTTCCTGGCGACGGCGCTTGTCGATCAGCGGCGGACATTTTTGAGTATTCCAGTAGGTTATTTGGCAAGCGAGGCAATAATGGCACTCGGTTTCGATGATCTCGCCGGTGCCGCGAATCGATCCCACCTCACATTCGTTGCGACAGATCTGACAGGGATGCCCGCACTCCTTGCGCCGCCGCAGCCAGTCGAAAATCCGGAACCGGGCCGGAAAGGTCAATGCCGCCCCCAACGGACAGACATAGCGGCAAAAGAACTTGCGAATAAACAGACTGGCCAGCAGCATCAGCAAGGCGTAAAACACGAAGCCCCATTCACGCTGAAAGCGCAGGGTAATGGCGGTCTTGAACGGCTCCACCTCGGCATAGGTCTCGGCAAGGCTCATCGAATGCAGTGACAGGCCGAACAGTCCCAGCAGGATGATGTACTTGATGGCCCACAGCCGCTCGTGCACGATCTCGGGAAACTCGAACGAGGGGACCTTCAAATAGCGTCCCAGGCGGAAGACAAACTCCTGCAGGGCGCCGTAGGGACACAACCAGCCGCAATAGACGCCGCGCCCCCACAAGACGATGGTGACGGCGACAAACGACCAGAGAATAAACATCGCCGGGTCGATGAGAAAACTTTCCCAGCTGAACTCCCGGAACAGGGAGCGCAGGAAGGTCAGCACATTGACAATGGACAGCTGGGCAAGGGAATACCAGCCGATGAACAGCACGGTATACATCAAAAAGCCGGTGCGCAGCCGCTGCAGCAGGCGAGGATGGCGCGCCAGCCAGTCCTGCATAATCAGGATGAACAGCAAGACCAGCAGGCCCAGTGCCAGTACCACGATTTGAAAAATACGCTCCTGCCAGACCTGCACCCAGATAGGCGCATGTGCCCCAGAGGTTGCCCCGGCTGTGCCCGTCTTGTCAGCCGGGGCTAGCTCGTCCGACAGAGTCAAAGACTTGCCCACCTCTTCCAGCGAGCGCGTGATACCGGCATTGAGCACCATCACCGTAATCGTGGCACCGCTGATACCATCGAGCACCGTCGCCCCCTGCCTGGGACGCCCGCCGATCTTCAGCGTTTCCCCGATACGTTTTCCGACGTACTGGTCGATAAACTGTTGCAGATCGTCATCCGTGATCCCGACCACCAGGATTGGCTCCTCGTGCGCGAGTATCCGAACCCCGGTAATCGTGCCCGCCGTATCGATTGTCACCAGGGTATGGATCGGCTCGCCGGAATAGGCCGGGATGGAAACAATATAGCTGGTAACAAAGGCATAACCCAGCAAGACATTGCCCCGATAGATCCGTGTAACCGGCGGTTTCTCTCCGACTTCCTCAAGCCGGTCGGCGACCGGGAAGAATTCCCGTACCTGCGACAGATCAAACTCCACGCTATCCGCCGACAGCGGCCCGACGACAAGCAGCAGCAGACAGGCGACAACTATTTGTTTTATCACTGCCAGCAACACTGCCCCCGGTTGATAAATGGCAAGATCCGGTGCTCACAGGCACGCTTACAGTCTAGTCAAAATCCCGCAATTGTCGCCTTGATACGGGTCAACATAAACCCGTCTATTCTCAAGGGCCCAGATTAATAACGCAAAGGACGCAAAGACGCGGAGAACGCAAAGATACATTAATTATTTAGTACAAGCAGCTAATGCAAATACGAACTTACAATGTGGATTTTACTCGTTCTCATAATACATTTTTGTTAGTAATCTCCCAGCAGAATATTCAAAACAGACGTGTGACAATACTTATATAAATATTCCTTTGCGCTCTTTGCGTCTTTGCGTCCTTTGCGTTACTTACACAGCTTCAACTAGTCAGATACTGTGCTGGGTGATGCGGGCGTAGAGCAGCGGCAGGTCGCGGGGCAGTTCGGCCGGTTTGCGGATCACCACGAACGCATCGTTGCCGAAGATATAGGGCAGGTAGTCATTCCCTTTCTCATCAATGGTGACGCAAAACGGCTGGATCCCCTGCTTGCGTGCTTCGACGATGGCCATGCGGGTATCCTCGATGCCGAAACGCCCTTCGTAATGATCCAGATCGTTGGGCTTGCCGTCGGTCAGAATCAGCAATAGCTGATCGTGCGCGACCTGTTTGCCCAGGGTTCGGGTGGCCTGACGAATCGCCGTGCCCATGCGGGTGTAGAAGCCCGGCTTGATGACGTTGATCCGCCCACGTATCTCGGCGTTATGTTTTTCCGAGAAGGTCTTGATGGTATGAAAGCGGACATGATCCCGGTAGCGGGAGGAGAAGCCGTAAATGGCAAACCGATCGCCGCTGGCGGAGAGCGCTTCGGAAAACAGCATCAGGCTGTCGCGAATGATATCGATCACCCGCGATTCATTGTTGACCCAGGTATCGGTCGAGAGGGAGAGATCGGCCAGCAGCAGGCAGGAGAGATCCCGGCGACCGCCGCGAAAATCGCGATACAGCCGCTGTTCGGCCATGGCCTGGCCGCGCAGACGCTCGCTGGAATGTTCCAGATAGGCATGCAGATCGATCTCGCTGCCATCGCTTTGCTGGTTGAACCAGACTCGTTGCGGCACCAGCGACTCGAACTGTTTTTTTAACCGCCGCGCGGTGGTCAGAAGATGTTCGGGCAACTCGCAAGCCGGGGCATCACAAGCGATCATCGGCAAGACATAGCAATGATCCGCCAGCCATTCCTGTTTACGATAGTCCCATTCCGGCAGCCGTATCCCTTCGCCGATCACCCGATCGTCATCGTCCTCGCCGGGCAGATCCAGATCAAAACGCAGCCGCTTGGCAGTGCTCTTGCTGTCCCGGGCGACGCTCACCACTTCCATGTCATCCAGGGTCTGCTGGGCGCCGTCGATGTCGTCATCCTCTTCGGTACTGCGATCCACCTTGACGTATTCGGCCCAGCTGAGAATATTCTCGAACCGGTCCAGCACCAGTCCCTTGTCCCCGTCCGGCATATCGACCTGCTCGGCGCGATGCCGGCGCTCGTCGTCCAGTTGCTCGACTTCCCCCTCCGTCTCGGGCAGATCGTCCTGCCCCGGCTGTTGTCCGCTGCGCCGATCCGGCGCCCGCGGCGGCGCCGGATGCAGCCACAACAGGACCGGCTGCGGCGACTTGCCGGCCTCGGGCAGATCGGCCACCTCGCCGGGAGTGAGCAGCGCGGTACGAATCGCCTGCTCGCGGGCCGCCTCGTCGCGCGGCAGGCCGGCGGGCTCGGGACGTCGGGCCAGCTCCGCCTCCACCAGCCGCCGATAACGGGGCGCCAGGCCCGGATAATGCTGTAACACCTGGCGGGTCAGCCACTGGCTCCGGGTAAACCAGGCCTCTTCAGTCGGCCGGTATTCGGCCGCCAGGGCCGCCAGCCAGAGATACAGATCCCGGTTCAGACTGCGTTCAGGGTAGGCATCGACCCGGGCCGGCAAAAACAGTGACTCCTCGGTGCGCCAGCACAGCTCGACCTTGTCACCGCTGCCGGCGATACGCTCCAGCAGACTGCGCCGGCCCTCGTGTTCGCTGGCACTGGTCGCCTCGATCCGCAGCCCGCCCTCGCCCCCGGCGGCGCGAAACAGAATGCCGACGGTCTTGCTGATCTCGGCCAGCGTCACCGCCTGTTCGGGATAACTGCGCTGCGCCGAACGGGTGATGAAGCGATGCCACAATTTGCCAACAAATTCTTCCATTTCTAAATTTTAAAAACCTCACCGCAGAGACTAAAAGATATAATTTTGGATGTTGAATTTTAAATTTTGAATTGCGGTTGTATATCTCATTCAAAATTCAACATTAAGAATTCAAAATTGCATTGCTTTGCGCCTCTGCGGTAAATCTTTTATCGCCGATAGCAGTCGTCCGGCACGTTGGGTTTGATGCCGAAGTCGCGCTCGGAGGTATCGCGCGCGCATTCGTCCTGGATCCATTGCAGCAGGGGTGTCTGGATCTTGCCGCTGTTGCCCGGTCCGCCGGCCTGGACCTGTTCGCAGGCTTCCAGGCACTGGGCGCATTCGGTGCAGGTGAACATGTGGCGTTTGATATCCCGCGGCTTGAGTCGCATCGGGCAGGCCTGCTCACAGGCGGCGTTGCAGCTGCGGCAATCGGCCGCGCGGCTACGATCGAAACCGACCACCATGGCCTTCTTGTTAGCCATCCAGGCAATACTCTGAAACACGCCCACGGCACAGGCGAAGCGGCAGAATAGATGCCGGGCAAACAGAAACTCGATACTCAGGGCGATCGTCGCCGCGCTGAGAAAAATGGTTTCGTTGCGGGTCAGTTCCAGATTGATCAAGTGGGAGTAAACCTGCACCGGTGGCAGCAAATAGGTGAGAAACACCACCGCCCATAAAAAGGCAAAACCGATCGCCGCCAACCAGACCAGCGGCCAGAGGCTGCGCCGGACGGGAACATAGCGCCCGTCGGGGCGCAGCTCGTCGGATTTCTGTTTATCCCAGAGGCTGAACTTGCCGCTGGCGCGACGCATCAGGTTATTGATGGTTTCCACCACGGAAAAATGGGGACACAACCAGCCGCAATAGAGTCGACCGTATTTCCAGGCCGTATAGATAAACGCCCCAACCAGCAATACCAGGGGCAGCAAGCCGCGCCAGACCAGATTCCAGGTGGCCTGGGCGGTGCTCAGTTCACCGCTTTGCCAGCCCGCCAGCCCGAGGGTCCAGTCCTGGCCGAACAGGATCAAGTGCCCCAGGGTCAGATCGATACGAAAAATGTCGAACACCGGCGCCAGGATAAACAGCACGAAGAAACCGACCTGATACAGCCGCCGCTTGCGTTGCACGCGCGAATAGTGGCCGTCGCGATTCAGTGCGTCGAACTGCACAAACTGCGTCTTGCCCTGATTTTTCACGCTACAATCCATGACACTTTTTACCGATCAACGGGTATTCAAACGGTTTGCCGGCCATGGCCCTGGCCAGGCCAATGGTGCCCAGGATCACCAGCGTGGTATGTGCGACGGTGAAATAGAGCACCAGCACTACCCAGGTATAGGCGGCGTCATAGCCCCCGAGTAACAGGATGGCGATATTGGCCAGTATCAACAGGACCCCGGCCCAGAGGCTGGCAAACAACGTCTGCTCCAGATGACAGCGGGCCAGCGGTGCGCTCTGGTCGACGTGCCGCCAGTAAAGCACCAGCAGGGCGATAAAGGCGATTCCCGGCAACAGCAGCAGGTTCACCAGATAGAGGGCTTCGGCAATCACAGCCAGTGACTGCCCCGGTGGCGGTTGTTCATTGTCCGTAGGTTGCATAAACCACTTCCATTAACGCTTCGACAGTCTCTTCGTCATCGGTCAACGGTTCAATCAACGCGGCACGGCAGGCCTCGGCCGGCTCGAAACCGCTTTGAATCAGAATGGCGGTATAGAGCAGCAGGCGCGTGCTGGCACTCTCTTCCAGATCGTGTTCTTTTAACTTGCGCAGGGACTGGCCCAGTGAGACCAGGCGTTTGGCATTGAATTCGTCCACCCCGCTTTCCTGCATGACGATCTGCTGTTCCTGTTCAAACGGCGGGTAATCGAAACGTATGGAGATAAACCGCTGGCGGGTGCTCGGCTTCATGCCTTTGAGCAGGTTCTGGTAACCCGGGTTATAGGAGACCACCAGCATGAACTCGGGCGGCGCCTGTAACTCCTCGCCGGTACGCTCGATAGGCAGGATGCGTCGGTCGTCGGACAGGGGGTGCAATACCACCGTGGTGTCCTTGCGCGCCTCGACCACCTCGTCCAGATAACAGATGCCGCCCTCGCGCACCGCGCGGGTCAGCGGACCGTCCACCCAGTACGTCGCGCCGTCGCCGATCAGGTGCCGGCCGACCAGATCGGCCGAGGTCAGATCGTCATGGCAGGAGACCGTATACAGCGGCCGCCCAAGCTGTGCCGCCATATAGCTGATAAAGCGGGTCTTGCCGCAACCGGTCGGCCCCTTGATCAGCACCGGCAAGCGGTTCTTCCAGGCATGCTCGAACAGGGCGATCTCGTTGGCGGTGGGCAAGTAGAAAGGTTCTTCCCCTTCACTCTGCCCGGCCATCTGTTTTGCAAACTCACTCATCTCGCCTCTCCTATAGGGTTCCCAGCCACCAGGCCAGCCCGATCAGGCCAATTACGCCGACCAGGTAGACCGTAACGATCATGCGCCATAACAACCGGCTTTGTCTCAAACCCATGAACCTGTCGGCCACCAGCCGGGTCTTGAGCAGGGTGGCAACCAGCAGCAATGTCACCACGCTGCCGCCGGAAAGTCCCATCTCGCCCACCACCAGCATCGCGAGAGTCAGCCCGACCAGCGCCAGCCAGACCCGGGTGCACGGTCGAACCAGTCCGCCGGTGCGTTTGCCAACGGTTGTTTCACTGTGAGTCCGGGCATCCATTTTCATCTTGTCTCAGCGTATGACATAAACCAGCGGAAATAAAATAATCCAGACCAGATCCACCATATGCCAGTAACTGGCCCCGGTTTCCATGCCGGTATGCTCCCGCGCGCTGTAATCGCCCTGGCGTATCTTGACCGCCAGAATGGTAAGAATCACCAGTCCCAGTATGACGTGCATAAAATGGAAAAAGGTCATCGACAGATAAAACATATAGAAGGTATTACTGCTGAGGGTAATACCTTGCTCGTATTTGGCATAAAACTCGAACAGTTTTATGATAATAAAGAGACTGCCCAGCCCGATTGCCGCCCACATCCAGTAACTCGCCTGTTTTTGCAGGCTCTCACGGATCGCCGCGATAGAGCGAACCACAAAATAGCTGCTGGTAATCAGCACCAGCGTATTGATCGCGCCGGCGGTACGGTTCAGTTGCAGCTGGGAAGCATTAAAGAGTTCGACATTCTGACTGCGTGCAAACGCATAGGATAAAAAGAAGATACCGAACGCCAGTAACTCGGCGTAAATGACAATCCAAATCACAAAATCGCCCGGTGGATACTCCTCTTTGCCTGCTGTCAGTGCTGTCGTTTGTTGCATAGCCTGTTTGGAGAAAGTCAGGGCCCTGCCAGATAATGACAGGGCCCTTCCTTTTTTCCGGACTTGAGCGGCCTTATGCCTTGGCCGGTGCAGTCCGCTCCTCGCCTCCTATGAAGAAGCTGATGATGTACAGAACCAGGCCGATCAGGAAGATCACGCCGGCCACTTCACGCATCCAGTAGAACAGGGCAATCTTGTCCTGCACCACCATGAACGACTGGGCATCCTCGGCGATACGCTGCAACCAGATCTGCAGAATCCCGGCGCCGGTCAAAAACAGCGTGATGAACACCATCGCGACGGTCATCAACCAGAAGGACCACATCTCCAGCACCTGGGACTTGTCGCTGTTGGCGGCCGCCCGTCCCCGCAACATCGGCATGGCGTAGGAAATAATCGCCAGCACAATCATCACGTAGGCACCGTAGAAGGCCATGTGACCGTGGGCCGCGGTGATCTGAGAGCCGTGGGTGTAGAAGTTCACCGGTGACAGGGTATGCAGGAAGCCCCACACGCCCGCGCCGAGGAACGCCATCACCGGAGTGCCGATGGCCCACAACATGGCCGCCTTGTTGGGATGCTGGCGACGCCGGCGGTTGGCCATATTAAAGGCGAAGATCACCATCATGAAGAACGGAATCGGCTCCAGGGCGGAGAAGATGGAACCCCACCACTGCCAGTATTCCGGGGTACCGATCCAGTAATAGTGATGGCCGGTCCCGATGATCCCGGTCAGCAGGGTCATGGCGATAATGACATACAGCCATTTTTCCACCACTTCGCGATCCACGCCGGTCAGCTTGATCAGTACAAAGGCCAGAATCGCGCCCATGATCAGTTCCCAGACGCCTTCCACCCACAGATGGACAACCCACCACCAGTAGTACTTGTCCAGCACCAGGTTATGCGGGTTATAGAACGCGAACAGGAAGAAGATCGCCAGCCCCCAAAGGCCCAGCATTAATACCGAGCTAACGACCGTCTTGCGTCCCTTGAGAAAGGTCATGCTGACGTTATACAAAAAGCCCAGCACCACGACCACAATCCCGATCTTGATAATCGTCGGCTGCTCCAGGAACTCGCGGCCCATGGTGGGCAGTATCTCGTTCCCGGTGATCTTGGCCAGCGTGGCATAGGGTACCAGCAGGTAGCCCAGCACGGTCACGCCCCCGGCCACCAGGAATATCCAGAACAGGATGTGCGCCAGTTTGGTACTGTGCAGTTCCGTTTCCGCCTCCTCGGGGACCAGGTAATAGGTTGCCCCCATGAAGCCGAACAACAACCAGACGATCAGCAGGTTGGTGTGCACCATGCGCGCCACGTTGAAAGGAATCTCGGGAAACAGGAAATCCCCGATAACATATTGCAAGCCCAGGATCAGACCAAACAGAATCTGACCGACGAACAGAGCAATTGCGGCAATAAAGTAGGGCTTTGCCGCCATTTGTGATTGATATTGCATGATGGATTCTCCCCTTATCCCTGAATGTTCGGCGGCCAGCCGGCAGTATCAATTTCCGAGGCGTATTTCAAAAATGCCGCCACGGCCTTGAGGTCCTCTTCGGACAGATTGAACTGCGGCATACTGCGACGCCCCGGAATCCCCTCTTCAGGTCGGCTCTTGATAAAGGCAATAATCGCCTCTTCGCTGTTGCCGAAGCGCTTGTAAACATTCCCCAGCTCCGGAGCAAAATAAGCCCCCTCACCGAGCAGGGAATGGCAGCCGACACAATTGTTCTCTTCCCAGACCGCTTTGCCCCTGGCAACCTCGGGAGTAATGGCCTCCCGGTTGTCTCGCTCGGGCAGCGCCTTGCTGGTATCAAACGTCAGGGCCAGGAACAGCAGGAAAAAAAATACAGCGCTGCCGTAGAACATGTTCCTGGCCATGGACTTGGTGAATTTCTCGCTCATGGTGGTTCCCCTTCTTCCATAGAGTGGCAGTTGCAGTTATACCGACAGGGTATAGTCAACAACCTTGATCTGCGTCAAACTCAAAACCGGATTTCAGCAAGAACTCCGTCTGAACAGATCGGGGGAGGGATCAGAGGAGGTCGCGCAAGCCCTGTACATCCAGCAGGCTGATATCATTGCCTTTGACTTCGATCAGGCCACTGGCCGAAAGCCGGGTGAGTATCCGGGAGAAGGTTTCAGGTTGAATGGAAAGACGGGAAGCAATCACGCTTTTGGGTGTACTGAGGTGAATTTCGGCCAGTTCGATGGCATCTTCGGGCAACTGATCCAGCAGAAATATCACCAGCCGGTAGGTGGCGTTATGCAGCGTGAGGTTGCTGATCTCGTTGATCCGGGCATGCAGGCGCCGGCTCATTCCGGCCATCAGCCGAAAGCAGGTCTGTTGCGACTCTTCCAGTATCTTGCGAAAACTCTTCATATCGAAACTGTACAGTTCCGTGTCCACAAGGGCCTGAGCCGAGACGGGATAGCGCTTGGCCTGCATGAACATAATGGCTTCGGCAAAGGTATTGCCCGGATAGAGAATTTCCATAACCTTCTCATCGCCGTCGATGGAAAGACTGAAAAGCTTGATCTGCCCCTGATGAACCAGATAGAAGCGATCCGCCGGCTGCCCGGCTTCGAACAGGAGGGATTTGGCCGGCAGGCTGCAGCGCTGTGAGTTGCGCAGCACCCGGGTCAATTGCGCATCATCAAGTTCTTCAAACAAATAAACACGGTGTAACTCGTCAAGTAACGCCTGATCTGCATCCATCTGTTTAAAGCCCTCGATTGCTTAATTGAGTTTGCCAGCTGAGAATTGATCAGGGTCAAAGCCTAGCACACCATGCTAGCTGCAGAATAGCGTACTGTTTCACCGCAGGCGCCCTGACAGTCTCTATGAAATTGCAACTACTGATTGCTGGCCAACTCCCAAGCTGCCTGGAAACCCGGGATATCTGGCAGTCTGCCTGCCATCAACAGGGCGTTGAGCTGGAGATCATCGAGCTGGAAGACGCGCAGGGCCAGCAACTGATTGATACACTGGGGATCAAGAGCTTCCCGGTTTTGCTGGCCGACGGCAAAATCAAGGTCGTCGGTCGACCGGATCCGCAACGGGCCGCCAACATTATTAAGCAATTACTAATATCCTGAAAAACAAAACAACGGCCCGGTGCCGTCGTTGACTGAACTTTTCCTGTTCTCCCACGCCTTATCTGGTATACCTTGAAAGTGACGCTTGCCGACCTTGCCGGAGAACTTGCCATGCCATCGCTACGCTATGGATTGTTTCTTGCGATCCTGCTGCTGCCTGTCGCCTTGCTGGCCGACAGTCAGCGGGCGATAACGAATATACTGCAACAAACCGAGCCGCCTGAAGGCATCGTGTTTGAAATCATCACTGCCGACAGCGAGGGTTTGAGCTGGGCGTTACCCCTGGCCCGCTCCTATATTGAGCAATTACGTGAACAATTTCCGGCCCTGCCGATCGCCGTGGTCAGCCATGGCCAGGAACAGTTTGCCCTGCAAACCGGCAAAAGCGATCAACAGCCGGCGGTACACAAACAGGTCCAGTCGCTGACCGGCGGCGATATCCCGGTTTATGTCTGTGGCACCTATGCAGGCTGGCGCGGTCTGAGCGACGAGGATTTCCCCGATTATGTCAATGTGGCCGCCGCCGGGCCGGCACAGGTCAATGACTATGTGTCACTGGGCTATACCCGGGTGCTGATTCGCCAGCGACCGCACTAGCCCGAAACCTTTTTATGAACGTTCAGCGGCCGTTCAGCTTGCACCGGCTAGAGTCTCTCCAGGCCTCGGATAAACCGGGAACCCAAGGAGAACAGCCATGCAAACCTCGAAAACTCTCATCACGGTCCTGCTCACCGCCAGTAGCCTGTTGCTGGCCAGCCCGGCCAGTGCCGGCAACGGCCTACCGGGCCAATCGCATAGCTACCCGTCCAGCCATTACCAACAGGGTCAGCTGCAACACGTGCACGACCGGTCACACCGCAAATACCGGAAATACCAGTACAATCACCGCGGTAAACACCACGGTAAACACAAACGCAAATACCTGGGTCACGACAGAGACCGGCATAAACCCCGCTATCATCACCGCAAACAGTATCATCCCGATGTGATCGTGGTCCCGCGCGGCCGGCACCACCGGCATCATCACGACCGCTATCGCTCGCACCGCTCCTCCGGTCTGTCCACTATCACGGGCGGGGTGATCGGCGGTCTGGTCGGTAATCACATCGGCCACGGGGATCCGGTGGCCACCGGCATCGGCATCATGACCGGCGCTGTCATCGGCGATCGCCTGCGCCATTAACCGCGGCGGCAGGGTGCAGGCAAATGACTGGAGACAAACGCCCGGCTTGGGTATGCTGATGACCTGGCCGGACATCGTCCCGGTGCGAAACATGTCTAACCCGCCACGGGAAACCGCCTGCATGATCCGTCGCTTTCTTATCACCGTCCTGTTTGTCATGCTCAACCTGATGCCGACCGCCGTCCCGACGGCGCATAGCGCCCCCTTGCTAATGGTGAGTAACGGTATGTCACTGGATGCCGCCGTGCGCCAGGCCCGGCAACAGACCGGGGGACGCATTCTCTCGGCCGAGACCGTGCAGCGCAATGGCAAACGCCTCCATCGCATCAAGGTGCTGTTGCCCGACGGCACGGTCAGGATCATGACCTTCAACGCCGGCTAACCGGATGCGTATCCTGGTCGTCGAGGACGAACCCACACTTTGCCGCCAGCTGCAAACCCTGCTGGAACAACACGGTTATGCCGTCGATACCGCCAGTGACGGACGCGAGGCGCTGTTTCAGGGACAGGAAACACCGTTCGATCTGGCCGTGGTGGATCTCGGACTGCCGCAATT
Organism: Thiohalophilus sp.; assembly: GCF_034521165.1. Lineage (NCBI taxonomy): Bacteria > Pseudomonadati > Pseudomonadota > Gammaproteobacteria > Thiohalomonadales > Thiohalophilaceae > Thiohalophilus > Thiohalophilus sp. Next base: position 190,622 of record NZ_JAXHMV010000013.1, on the reverse strand, counting down.
GAGCGGCGTCGACGTCATTCACCGCTGGCGCGAAGCCGGTCGCGATTTTCCGATTCTGATTCTGACCGCCCGCGGGCGCTGGCAGGAGAAAGTCGAGGGACTGGAAGCCGGCGCCGATGATTACATGGTCAAGCCGTTTCACGACGAAGAGCTGCTGGCCCGGGTGCGCGCCCTGCTGCGCCGGGCTCATGGCCAGTCCAGGCCGGTAATCCGCAGCGGTCCGATCAGCCTCGACCTGCGTACCCGGACCCTCAGCGTCAACAATCAGCCCCAGGAACTGACCGCCTATGAATACCGGGTCGCCGAGTACCTGATCCTCAATCCGGACAAGGTGGTCTCCAAAACCGAACTCACCGAACACATCTACGATCAGGATTTCGATCGCGACAGCAACGTAATCGAGGTCTTCATCGGCCGACTGCGCAAGAAGCTGGATAACGACGGGACGCTCAAACCGATCGAAACCCTGCGCGGACGCGGCTATCGCTGGACACTGGCAACCCGCGAAGGCGAGGCTTCGTGAGCCGGCTCTCCCTGCAGGCCCGGCTGTTACTGACTTCGCTGCTGATTCTGCTCGGGTTTGTGCTGCTGGTCGGTCTGGCGCTGGATAAGGCATTTCGCGAAAGCGCCGAAACCGCCCTGCAGGATCGCCTGCGCAGTTCAATGTTCGCCCTGCTGGCCGCCACCGAGGTGGAAGAGGACGGCAGCCTGCGTTTCAGTCGTGAGTTGCCTGGCTCACGTTTGAACCAGCCCGGTTCCGGTTTCTATGCCCGCGTTCAGCATGTCGACGATCCGGCCTCAAGTCTGCAATCGCCCTCTCTGCTGGGCGTCGAACTCCCTTTTCCTGACGCCCCGGCGGCCGGCCAGGGCCGGTTCAGTCAGTTACAGGAACACAACGGCCCCACCCTTTATACCTATACCTATACCGTGCGCTGGGAAACCGGGGAACAGGTTTATCCGCTGAGCTACTTTGTCGCCGAGCGGATGGATCGCTATTACGCCCGGATCAATGAGTATCGTCGCAATCTGTGGGGCTGGCTGCTGGGCGCCACGTTACTGTTACTGCTGGCCCAGACACTGGTGTTGCGCTGGGGACTGCGCCCGCTGCGTCGTGTCGAGCGGGATCTGAGCGCCATCAAGGCCGGCCGACAGGAACAATTACAGGGCCACTATCCGCGCGAGCTGCGTGGCCTGACCGAGAACCTGAACCTGTTGCTCAAAAGCGCGCAACAGCAACTGACCCGTTATCGTGACGCGCTGGGCAATGTCTCGCACAGCCTGAAAACCCCGCTGACCGTGCTGCGCGGCACCCTCAAACAACAGGCGCATACCGACCCGGAACTGGCGCGCACCGCCCACGAACAGCTGGCACGCATGCAACAGATCATCGATTACCATTTGCAGCGTGCCGCCACCGCCGGTCCGGCGCGCCTGGGCCGCCCGGTGACGATCCGGCCTGTCGTCCAGCGACTGATCAACAGCCTGCAAAAGTCCCGTGCCGACAAGCCGGTCACCGTCCAGTTGCAGCTGGATGACAGCGCGATGTTTTATGGCGATGAAGGCGATCTCTATGAACTGCTCGGCAACCTGCTGGAAAATGCCTTCAAGTGGTGCCGCGCCCGAATCCAGGTTAGCGCGCGCAGCGAGCGCCCGGGACATCTTTTTCTGTGTGTGGAAGATGATGGCCCGGGGATCGACATCAGCGTCGCCGAACAGGTGCTGGAACGCGGCCGGCGCCTCGATCCCCATGTCGAGGGCCAGGGTCTGGGCCTGGCCATGGTGCACGAAACCGTGCTGCTCTATGGCGGACAGTTACGCATTGACACCGGCGCGCTGGGCGGGGCGGCGATGATTATCGAGCTTCCCGCCGCCTGAGCCACCGGATACAGAATGGATATTCCAAATGACGCGACAGAGGCGGTCCTGGAAAGCCCTGCCGGGCCACCTCGATCCTGAAAGTGATCCCTGTCTCGAAATCAGCGATCTAAAATTAACTGTTCCTAAAAGGAGCGCAGAGGTGTAGGTCAGGTTGCGCGCAGCGTTACCTGACACCTCTCCGTATCGGCATGAATCTCTCGCGGAGGCGCAGAGGCCGCAATGCAAGATCAGACAGTACCGGGCTTTCGGCGAAACTCATTGAAATTGACAGGATGGCAGGGTGTTAAGCGGGTAGTATCGTCTTCTTCGCCGCCATCATGAAAGAAATACTTTGATTTCTTCGCGAGCTCTGCGCCTCCGCGAGAGATCATTATCTCCATATTGGCAGGGGTGTCACACAGGTTAATGCCAGCGTGACCTGCAGGATTAGCCAGCGTATAGGGTGTGCACGAATCTGGAACAGTTATTTAGCCCAGCAACATGCGAATCCCCAGCGCATACAACAACAGGGCAAATATCCGTTTTAATTGCGCCGCCGGCAGGCGATGCGCCAGACGCGCGCCCAGCGGGGCAAACAAGACGCTGGTGGCGACAATGCCAGCGAAGGCCGGCCAGTAGACATAGCCGCTGCTCCATGCGGGCAATGCCGGCTCGTTCCAGCCATTGAGGATAAATCCCGCGGCACCGGCCAGGGCGATAGGCAGCCCGCAGGCCGCGGCGGTGGCCACGGCCTTGCGCATGGCCACATTGCACCAGACCAGAAACGGGACGGTCATAGTGCCACCCCCGATACCGACAACGGCCGACACAGCTCCGATCACCGTGCCGGCCAGCGACAGCCCCGGCCAGTTCGGCAACACCCGATGCGGATTGGGCCGATAGGCCAGGATCATCTGCGTGGCCACCGTCAGCTCGAAGATGGCAAACACCCATTTGAGCACCCGGGTCGGCATTTCGTCGGCGATCACCGAGCCCAGCACCGCCCCCAGCACGATGGCCGGCGCCATGCGGACAAATACCGGCCACTGCACCGCGCCATGTTGATGATGACTGCGTACCGAGGAAATCGAGGTCAACACAATAGTCGCCAGCGAGGTACCGACGGCCAGATGAACGATCACCTCGCTACTGAACTGTTGTTGCTGAAAAATAAAGACCAGCACCGGCACGATAATCAGGCCGCCACCGATCCCCAGCAGGCCGGCCGCCACGCCGGCGAACATGCCCAGTAACAGATACAACAACCCGGTTACCATTCACTCAGTCCATAAAAAATTGATACAGCTGCGAAACCAGAAACAGAACACTCACCGTGGCCCCCGCGACCGGCACCCATAACGGTACCTGAAATCCCTGGTAACTGTCCCCTCGCCGTTTGATCCGCCACAGGGCAACATTCATCAACGTAAAAATGATCAGCGTCACCAAACTGGTCAGCCTGGCCAGGCTGATTAACGGCAATAACAGGGCAAACAACCCAATCGCCGTAATCACCACGAGGATCGCCGGAATCGGTGTCCGGGTTCGCTCACCTACCTGACCGAGCAGCGCGGGCAACCAGCCCTGGCGACTGAGTCCGTACAATACGCGCGACGCCATGATGATCTGAATCAGGGCACCGTTGAGCACCGAAACAAGACTGATCAGGGTAATAAACAACGGCGCCCGGCCGGTAGCCTGTTCATACACCATGGCCAGTGGCGCGTCCGTCTGTGCTAATTTGTCGGGCGCCACGCTGAGAATACTGACCAGGGTTACCAGCAGGTAGAACAGGGTGACGATAATCAATACCAGAATAATCGCCTTCGGCAGATTACGTGATGGATCAATCACTTCCTCCGCCACATTGACCATATCCTCAAAGCCGATAAACGCATAAAAGGCGACGAAGGCCCCCAGCAACACGCCATACCAGACAAACGGCGCTTCGGGTGTGAGCAACTGCGGCCAACGTTCGGGAAGTGAACCCAGACTGTCGCCGGCTACGCCGATAATCAGTACCAGCCCCGCCATTTCAAACAGGGTCATGATCACCGCGATCAGCACGGACTGGGTGATACCCCAGATCACCACCGCGCCCAGCGTCAGAATCATGACGTTCATGACCCAGATATCCGGCCACTGGACAAACACCCGCAGATAACCGGCAAAACCGTGCATCAACGTGGCACTGGACACCACGCCCACCAGCACCATTAACAGGCCGATGACCCGCGACAGGGATGCCCGACCAAAGCCCGCCTGGGCATAGACCGCCTCGCTGGCGCTTTTGGGCAGGCGTGCCGCCAGTTCGGCATAGGAAAACGCGGAAAAACCCGCGATCAACGCCGCAACGAGAAAGGCAAGGGGTGTCAGCATGCCGGCCACACCGGCCACCTTGCCGACCAGAACATAAATCCCGGCCCCCAAAATGGTGCCGATACCATAGAATGTCACCAGCGGCAACGACAGGCTGCGCCTCAACTCATTGGGCCGGGACAAGGAAGATTTGTCATTGTTCATGTGCATATCCTATTCTATGAGTTAAGGCAGTACATCCAGATTGCTCGATTTTTCACCATAATTCGATGGTCAGGATGCAGGAACGCATCAAACAGGAGTAACAAAACGTGTCGAACCATGTTCGGGACAACCCTGCATCGCCCTATCTCAGCGGCGAGCAATTGTTGAATCGTCTCCAGGACGGGGCCATCGGTATTGATCGCGAAGCCAAAATCACCTTCATCAATCCCGCTGCCTGGCAAGTACTCGGCCAGAGTACAGAACAATACCTGGGCAAACCGGTGGCGGATATTTTCACGGCACAACCGCAATCCCCCACGCTCAACAGCGCCCTCATTCAGCAGTGCCTGGAACAGAAAAAGTCCTTTGGGCCTTATCGGCGTCAGCAACTGAAAAAATCCGGCCATCAGACAATCACCGTCGATTTCAGCATTACACCACTGGATAGCACGACGGCGGTCATTATTTTTCACGATGTCAGCCATCTTGAACGGTATGATATTTCCCTGAACCAATTACCGAACTTCGACCCCCTGACCGGCTTACTGAATCGCGATGCAATACAACAAAATCTGACGGAACTGCATCTGCAACACAAAGCCTCGGGTAAACCCTATACGGTTCTGTTGCTCGACCTGGATCGCTTCAAGCTGATTAATGACAGTTACGGGCACTCTGCAGGTGATCTGCTCTTGCAGCATATTGCCAATCAACTCAAACAGCTTCTGGGTGAACGTGAGTATATCGGTCGCTGGGGCGGAGAAGAGTTTTTATGCATACTGCCCGAGGTCGATTTCGAGACCGGATTGAAAATCGCCGAACAAATACGCAAAGGCATCGCGAATTTCTCGCTCAGTACCGGGCAACGGGAAATCTTCACCACCACCAGCATCGGTGTCGCCAACTATTCTCAGGACGGCAAGCACGTTGCCGATATATTAAGAGTCGCCGACGCTGCACTGTATGAAGCCAAACGCGCGGGGCGCGACCGGATATCCAGCAGTCGGGAAAAACACGGCTCGTTTTTAAGCATCGCGACCCAACTGGAAAACGCCCTGCGTGAAAACCGGATTATTCCGGCTTACCAGCCCCTGATCGATCTGCAAACCGGTGAGCAAGTCGCCGATGAAGCTCTGGCCCGCATCATCAGCCCTGACGGCGAGCCGCTGCCGGCCGAACAATTTATCGATGCCGCGGTCCACCTGCAACTGGTGCACCGGATCGACTATGAGGTGGCACGCCAGGCCATTTTGCGTTGCAGCAACAGTGTGCTTCAGGGGGAATCACCCCACCCGCATTTTGTAAACATCTCCGCCGAACTGCTGCGCCATCCGCAGTTGATTCAGGGCATACTGGATACGGCCCTGCAGGAATGCAAAGCCTGCGGGGATCGGCTCGGCAACGAAAAACCGCTGGTAATCGAAATTACCGAACAGGCCCTGCTGCACAACCTCGGCGAAGCCCGGAAAATTCTCGCGCCGTTTCTCGACTTCGGCCTGCGCCTGGCCATCGATGATTTTGGCGTCGGTTACTCCTCTCTCAACTATCTGTCCGACCTGCCGGTCTCTTTTTTAAAAATCGACGGCCAGTTGATCCGCCGGGTAACAACCGAGCCCCGGGTACGGGCCATCGTCAAGGGTATACAGGGCATTGCCAGCGATCTCGACCTGATTACCGTCGGCGAGTTTGTCGAAGATCAACCGACCGTGGAAGCCTTGCGCGAAATCGGCATCAACTGGGGACAGGGCTACTACTTCGGCAAGCCCCGGATTCTCCACGAACGATTTGACATCTAGGCCCGGCTTTTTTCTAAACCCTGGATATTAACGCGGAGGACGCAGAGTCGCGGAGGCGCAGAGAAATAATTATTTATTTACAGCTTTTCGCCAGACCGGATAGACAGCCAGGTCCGGTTTATTATTACCACTGACAACACTGAATTCACCGAAGACACCGAATATTCCATTTAAAAATATTTTCAGTGACTTCAGTGCTTTTCGGTATTCTCGGTGTTACCTGAACTGAATTAAATTACTCTGCGACTCCGCGCCTCCGCGTCCTCTGCGATATTCAAGCCGGCAATAAGAAAAGATGTCACAGGTGAATAGCCACCGTTATTTAATCCAGACCGTTTTGGCGCTGACGAATTCGTGGATGCCGTGATGGGACAGTTCGCGGCCGTAGCCGGAGTGTTTGATGCCACCGAACGGCAGGCGGGGATCGCTTTTGACGAAGCTGTTGACGAAAGCACAACCGCATTCCATCTGCCGGGCCAGGCGTTCGCCCCGATCCGTATCCCGTGTCCAGACATTGCCACCCAGCCCGAAGCTGCTGTCGTTGGCAATCCGCAGGGCATCGGCCTCGTCCCGCGCCCGGATCACGATGGCCACCGGACCGAACAGCTCCTCGCTATAGGCCCGCATTCCGGGGCTGACCTGATCCAGAATCGACGCCTTGTAATAGGCCCCCGGCCGTTGGTCGTCGATCTCGCAGCCGGTGATATTCACCGCGCCCGCGGCCAGGCTGTCAACCACCTGCTTGTGCAGATCCTCGCGCAAATCCGTGCGTGCCATCGGCGCCAGGCTGGTATTGTCATCCATCGGATCGCCCGCCTGCAGGCTCTCGACGCCAGCCTTGAAGCGGGCAACAAAGTCCTCGGCGACGGCGTCCACCACGATAAAGCGCTTGGCCGCGATGCAGCTCTGCCCGGCATTGAGAAAGCGTGAGGCCACGGCGCTTTTGACCGCCTCGTCCAGATCCGCGTCTTCCAGCACAATAAAGGCATCCGATCCACCCAGTTCCAGGACACTTTTTTTCAACACCGATCCGGCCACCGCCGCTACCTTGCGCCCGGCCGGCTCGCTGCCGGTCAGGGTAACAGCGTGAACGCGGGGATCCTCAATCACCTTTTGTACCTGCGAGGCGCGAATCATCAACGCGGTAAACACGCCATCAGGGAACCCGGCTTCGCGGAATATTTCCTCAATAGCCATGGCACATTGCGGTACGTTGGAGGCATGCTTGAGCAGACCGGTATTGCCGGCGCACAGGGCGGGTGCGGCAAAGCGGAAAACCTGCCAGAAGGGGAAATTCCACGGCATGACGGCCAGTACCGTCCCCAGCGGCTGATAGGCCACATAGCTTTTGCCCGCATCGCTTTCGATGGGCTCGTCGTGTAAAAACTCCGGCGCCTTGTCGGCATAGTATTCACAGACCCAGGCACATTTTTCGATCTCCCCGCGAGCTTCGCCAATCAGTTTGCCCATCTCCCGGGTAATCAGACCGGCATATTTTTCCTTGTTGTCCCGCAGTACCCCGGCTACCCCGCGCATCAGCTCGCAGCGTTCGGCAATGGAGCGCTCGGCCCATTGCGGCGCAACGGCAGCCGTATCCGCCAGGGCATTGTCGATCCGGGCATCTTCCCAGGCCGGAAACTCGCCATCCTTTTCACCGGTTGCCGGATTGATCACTTCGAAACTCATGCGGACTCCTTTGTCATTCGCCGTTTTCCCTAAATTATCCTATTTAAAGTATAGACGCCAAATCCGCGTTCATGCTTGAATTTTATTCGACTCGCATTTCGCCCATTGGCATGTCTATAATATGGTCAAATGATAACCATACACACCATTTAATAAGGTCAGTCACTCATGAAACGTCGTATTTGTATCCTAGGTGGGACCGGGTTTGTCGGCCATCACGTTATCAGCAGTCTGGCCCGGGAAGGACACAGCATCCGGGTATTAACCCGGCGCCGGGAAAAACATCGCGAACTGCTGGTCATGCCGACCGTGGAAGTGTTCGATGCCGACATCCATGATGAGAGCACGCTAAACCGGTTTTTCGCCGACCAGGATGCGGTAATCAATCTGGTGGGTATTCTCAATGAACGGCATGATAACGGCAAAGGCTTTTATCATGCCCATGTCGAGTTGACCGATAAGGTCATCCGCACCTGTCGCACGTATGGTATCGAGCGCCTGCTGCACATGAGTGCCCTCAACGCCGATCCGGGCACCGGCAGCAGTTATTATCTGCGCAGCAAGGGCGAAGCGGAACACCGCGTCCATGCCGCCGGCGATCTCAATGTCACATCGTTTCGCCCGTCGGTGATCTTCGGGCCGGAAGACAGCTTCATCAACCGTTTCGCATCACTGCTGAAAAAAACCCCGGGACTGTTTCCGCTGGCCTGTGCCAATGCCCGTTTTGCCCCCGTATACGTCGGTGATGTCGCCGATGCGTTCAGCCACAGCCTTAACGACCCGAGCACCTACGGGCAACGTTATAACCTCTGTGGTCCCCATGAATATACCCTGCAGGAGGTCGTCGAGCGCATTATCGAGACGCTGAATATCCGGCGCCGGATTATCCCGCTGGGACGACTCGGCTCCGCCCTGCAGGCCAATCTGCTCGAATATGCCCCGGGCAAACCTTTCTCCCGCGACAACTATCGCTCCCTGCAAATGGACAGTATCTGCCCGGAAGGAGACCAGGTTTTACGCGAGGTCTTCGGGATTGAGCCGGCCGCGCTGGAAGCGGTCATGCCCCAATATCTGCGCGACGAAACCTGGCGAAACCGTTATCAGCTGTTCCGCAGCAAGGCGCGACGCGACTGACGTTCAGGGCCAGTTCATCCGTCCACTGCCGGGCAGCTTGAACTGACGGTCAGTTCCATGCATCCTGCTGGCCCGGTAATATCCGAAACTGCCTGACTCCAGAGGCACCTGTTTGACAAACCCGAGGCACGCATGACGACGAATCAGGACTTGATGCAGCGCGATCTGGCTGTACTGTGGCATCCCTGCACCCAGATGAAAGATCATGAATGGCTTCCCATGACGCCGATCAAACGCGGCGAAGGGGTCTGGCTGGAAGATTTCGACGGCAACCGCTATATCGATGCGATCAGCTCCTGGTGGGTCAATCTGTTCGGTCATTGCAACCCGCGGATCAATGACCGGATCAAGCAGCAACTGGATACCCTGGAACATGTCATCCTGGCCGGGTTCTCCCACGAGCCCGTAATTGAGCTGTCCGAACGGCTGATTGAGCTCACCCCGCCCGGTCTGGCGCACTGTTTCTATGCCGATAATGGCTCCTCGGCGATCGAAGTGGCGCTCAAGATGAGCTATCACTACTGGCATAACACCGGCAAACCCCAAAAAACCAAATTCATCACGCTGAGCAACAGCTATCACGGCGAAACCCTGGGTGCGCTGGCCGCCGGTGATGTCGCCCTGTACAAGGAAACCTACAAACCGCTGTTGATGGAAGTGATCACCGCTCCCTCCCCGGACTGCTTTTTTCGTGAGCAGGGCGAAAGCTGCCGCGATTACAGTGCCCGCCAGTTTGAACACATGCGCAAGCTGCTGGAACAGCATGCGGACGAGACCTGCGCTGTCATTGTCGAACCGCTGGTCCAGTGCGCCGGCACCATGCGCATGTACGATCCGATCTATCTCAAGTTGTTGCGCGAGGCCTGCGATGAGTTCGGTGTACACCTCATCGCCGATGAAATTGCCGTCGGCTTCGGTCGCACAGGCACCCTGTTTGCCTGCGAGCAGGCGGATATCACCCCCGATTTTCTCTGTTTATCCAAAGGACTGACCGGTGGCTATCTGCCCGTCTCCGTCACGCTAACCCATGAACAGATCTACCAGGGCTTTTATGATGAATATGAAAAGCTCTCCGCCTTTTTACATTCGCACAGCTACAACGGCAATCCGCTGGGTTGTGCCGCCGCACTGGCCACCCTGGATATCTTCCAGCAGGACGATGTGATCGAGCAAAACAAACAGCTCGCGCAAACCATGCAACAGGCGACCGAACATCTCAAGGATCACCCGCATGTGGGAGAAGTCCGCCAGACCGGCATGATCCTGGCCGTGGAAATGGTCAAAAACAGGGCGGCCAATGAAACCTACCCCTGGCAGGAACGTCGCGGCCTGACCATCTATCAGCACGCCCTGAAAAACGAGGCCCTGTTGCGCCCGCTGGGCAATGTCTCTTATCTGATGCCCCCCTATGTCATCACCCCGGAACAAATCGAACATCTGGCACGGGTCATGACCGAAGGGATCGATCTGGCCACCCGCAATAACTGAACCGACAAACATGCGCATTCCCCGTCTCTACCAGAATTGCCCGCTTGCTGCCGGTGCCACTATCGAACTGGATGAGACAGCCGTACGTCATGGCATCCAGGTGTTACGCCTGAAGCCGGACGACATGGTGATTCTGTTCAACGGGGACGGTCATGATTACCAGGCCCGGTTAATTGCCATTTCCAAAAAGCAGGCGACGGCAAGAATCGAAAACGCCATTGCAGCAGATAACGAATCCCCCCTGCCTACCCATCTGGCCCTGGGAATAGCCAAGGGCGAACGCATGGATTATGCGCTGCAAAAAGCCGTGGAACTGGGCATCAACCGCCTGACCCCACTGGTCACCGAACGCTGCGTGGTTCAGCTGGATGAAAAGCGCGAACAAAAACGCCGCCAGCACTGGCAGGGCGTGATCCGCGGGGCCTGCGAACAGAGCGGCCGGGCCCGCCTGCCACAGCTGGATGATGTCATGCGTTACACGGACTTCCTCGAGCTGCCGTTACCCGGCCAGCGCATGATCCTCGACCCGCGCAGTAACCAGACCCTGTCGCAATGCACACGCCCGCAACAGCTAATCCTGATGATCGGCCCGGAAGGCGGTTTCACGCAGCCAGAACGGGAACTGGCCTATCAACATAATGCCCTCGGCATCCGCCTGGGCCCGCGCATCCTGCGTACCGAAACCGCCGTCGTCGCCGGCCTCACCGCCGCCCAAACCCTGTGGGGCGACCTCGATCGCGCCACTTTTTAATGTTGATGGAAGGAACGCAAAGATCGCAAAGACGCAGAGGGCGCAAAGATAAAATATTAAATGTTCAGTTTTAAACCGGGGATGCGTATTTAATTCAATATTGCATCAGGTTTCTTTGCGTTCTTTGCGTCTCCGCGTCCTTTGCGTTATTTTCAGTGTCTAACTATACAACCTGCAGGCGCTGGATGCGAGCTTCTAGGTCGTCGATGTCGGGCACGACGAGGGAGACGCCGTCGAGCTGGACGAAACCGGCGATGGACTGGCGTCCTTCGCTGTTGCGCTGGTCGGGAACGATCTGCTGTTCGCGAACCAGTTTGAGGCTGGGGATGCCCTGGGTGATGAAGGCGATATAGGGAAGGTCCGGGTTGCCCTGCAGGGTATTGAGCACGGCAATCCGCGAACCGCCCAGATTACCCGGATTCTGACCACCACTGGCGATCTCGAAGGAGACCAGCGGTACCTTATGTTCGCGCCAGATGATCTTGCCCAGATACCAGTCGGGCGCGTCCGGCAACGGCTCGGGCTCGATATAACCGGTCACTTCGGCTACCGCCGCATTGGGTAGCAGGATGGATTCTTCGTACATCGGGATCTGCAGACAATGGATGGCATCACTGGCCTGCTTGCCAGTTACTGCCATTCCTTCACGGCGCGTATCAATTTGGGTAGTTTCAGCCATAGTCCGTCTGCCGTTGTGTCACATATTCTGTCAGTTTAGCGGCCAATTGCTCCGGAGTTCCAGTATAACTGCTGACGCCGGTTTTGCGCACCTGGTCGGGCATATTGCTGATCACGCAACTGTCGGCCGACTGAGTCCAGATGGGCCCGCCCATGGCATGCATGGCACGCACGCCAAGCACCCCGTCATCACACATGCCACTGAAAATAATCGCGCCGCTGTTCTCCCCGAAGCGCGCCCCGGTATCGGTCAGTACCGTATCGATGGAAGGCGTATAAAACGAGGGCGCCGCCAGCGGTAACAATTGAATCACCCCGATCGGGCTGACCTGCAGACGCTGATTGACCGGCGCCACGATCACCTCGCCATGGCGCAATGTATGCCCGACCCGGGCCGGCATAACCTGCAACGGGCAAATACGATCCAGTTCCCTGGCCAACAAGGGTTCGAAATTGGAGCCCAGATGCTGGGCCACGATCAGACTCGCCGGCAGCGTCGAGGGCAATTCGGCCAGAAAACGTTTAAGCGCATCGGGGCCCCCCAGTGATGCTCCCAGTACCCACACCTGACTTGCCAGGCTGTTGTCTCGCGCCAGCAGGGTTTCATTGACCGTGAAACTGCCCAGGTCGATATCGGGCGTCTCCCATTCAAGACGCCCGGTAATCTCGGCAATTTTTCCCATCAAAGTGCCGAACCATTTGCCATGGCGTGCGGGCTCGTTAAATGCCAGTGCACTGACATCATTAAAAATGATCGGGATCTCGGTCGATTCGAGCAGTTCTTCAAGTAGCTGGTTATGTCGTTCGCTACGTTCATCCAGCTCAATTAACAGCACATCGATCTTGTTACCGGCAAGCTTGGCAATAAAGTGCTCGCTGAACGGTTCATTGAGAACCACCTGTAAACCCGCGCGCTCGAATATCTGCTGCAGATGCTCGCGATGCCGAGAGGATCCCGAAGCCACGGCAATACGTATCCCGCGTAACTCACTCTGCAACTGGCTTTGTGACATGAAAATTGGTTATCCACAGGAGCGGCCGGTGCCGCTATCAGCTTGTTATACATCCGACTGCCGCTGCGAGCGCTCCTGCCCTGCAAAACTGGCGAAAAAATATCGAACTGAACTATGCCTCGCTGCCGATCAAAGAGTCGATATTTTCCAGCAATGTGGCATCGTTATACGGTTTCCCCATATAAATGTTGACACCGACATCCAGGGCCCGTTGTCGATGTTTCTGGCCGGTACGGGATGTGATCATGATAATCGGTACATCCTGGGTTCGAGCATCGCCCCGCATGTTCGCCGCCAGTTCGTAACCGTCCATGCGCGGCATTTCCACGTCCAGCAGCATGACATCGGGTACGGTTTCCTGCAGCTGACCAAGCGCGTCCACACCGTCCTTGGCCTGCACCACTTCGAAGCCGTTCCGCTCGAGCAGCCGCGTGGTCACCTTGCGTACGGTAATCGAGTCGTCCACCACCATGACCACCGGCCTGGTTTGGGCTACCGGCGGAGCTTCCGGCGTGAGTTCGATCACATCTTCTTCACTCTGCACGGCGGCCAGGCGGACCAGCACGGCCAGATCCAGGATCAGGACCACCCCGCCGTCCCCCATAATCGTGGCACCGGAGATACCGCGCAGTGTACTCAGTTGCGGGCCGACCGGTTTGACCACGATTTCACGGCTGCCGGTCAGGCCTTCCACCCGGATAGCCGCGCGATAGTCACCGCTGCGCACCAGCAACAACGGAACCCGTTCCTCGTCATCGGGCAGTGGCGGCACCTGCCCGCCCAGCAGATTGCCCAGATGCATCAGTTCATAATCTTCATTGACCCAGTGGTAGGCGGGATGTTCGCTCTGCATCAACTCACGCAGCTCGGCGCCACGGATTCGTTCCACACCCTGCACGTTGAGCAGCGGTACGGCATACAGCTCGTCCCCGACATACACCATCAGGGCGCGCGAGATCGCCAGGGTCAGCGGCAGGCTGATGGTAAAGCTGGTGCCCTGACCTTCATGGGTATCAATCTCCAGCAGACCGCCCAGCTGTTTGATCTCGCTGTTGACCACATCCATGCCGACGCCCCGCCCGGCAATCTGGGTCACCTGCTCGGCGGTACTGAAGCCGGACTGCATGATCATGTTGAGCAGGGTTTCCTTGGTCACTTTGTCTTCCGACCTGAGCAGGCCGCGTTCGATGGCCTTTTTGTGAATCGCCTGCAGATCGATGCCTTTGCCGTCGTCGTTGACGCGGATAATGATGTCCGAACCTTCACGGGAGAGGGCCATGTTGATGGTCCCGGCGGCGGGTTTACCGGCGGCCTGACGCTGTTCCGGTGTTTCGATGCCGTGGGCAACAGCATTACGCAGCATGTGTTCGATGGGCGGAATGATCCGCTCCAGCACCTGGCGATCCAGTTCCGATTCCACGCCATGCATCTGCAATTCCACCTGCCGGCTCATTTCGTCGGCGGTCTGGCGCACGATGCGACGCAGGCGTGGCGCCTGACCGGAAAACGGCACCATGCGGGTACGCATCAACCCTTCCTGGAGTTCGGTGTTGACCCGTGACTGCTGCAGCAACAGGGTTTCCGATTCGCGGGTCACGTTGCCCAGGATGCCCTTGATGCTGTCCAGGTCGTTGAGACTCTCCATCATCCCCCGTGACAGGTGCTGCATCTGGGTGAAGCGATCAAACTCGAGAGGATCAAAATCGTCATAGCCTTTTTCCAGGCGTTCTTCTTTTTTGAACTGAATCTGGGTCTCCGCCTCGATTTCAAACTTGCGCAGCTGTTCGCGCAAACGCGAGACCGTGTCGTCCAGCTCCTGCAGATTGAAGCGAAACGCATTGGTCTGCTGCTCCATGCGCGAACGATAGATACTGACCTCGCCGGCAAAGTTGACCAGATTATCCAGCAGATCGGCGCGGACCCGCACTTGCTCGTGTTGCACCCGCGAGGCTTTGCGCCGGTCCCGCGAGCCATCATCCTCCTCTTCCTGCAGTTCCCGGGTGACCGCCGGAGCCGGTGGTTCGGCCGCCGGGGCCGGGGCTTCGGCGGTTTCAGCCGTGTCCTCGACCAGCTCCACGCCCGGCTTTTCTTCCAGATCAATCACGTCCTGTTCGGCCGGGGCTTCTTCGGCCTCAGGTATGGCGGTTGTCGCGTCGCTATCTTCCTGTTCGGCCGGCGACGCCTCGTCGGCGGGTGCGGATTTAGCGGAGCGTCCCAGCAGACTGTCGGTCTCCAGAATAAGATCCTCGGCCGGCAGCGGACGCTGGTTTTCCTTGACCTTCTCCAGCATGCCGACCAGGCGATCCTGGGCCCGTTGCATGAGTCCGAACATCGGCTGGGAAACCGGCATATGACCATCGACGACCGCGGTCAGCATGGATTCGATGCTGTGTCCCAGATCGCCGATTTCGGTCACCCCGGCCATGCGCGCCCCGCCCTTGAGCGTATGCAGCTGACGCTGCAGGGCCTCGATCAGTTCCTGGTTATCCGGTTCATCGCGCCACTGCAACAGGGTGTTATCGCTTTGCTCCAGGATCTCCTCACCTTCTTCGATGAAGATCTCGAGCAACTCCTCGTCATAATCCGGCGGCGGGCCCTGCGGCGCCGCCGCAGCGGGCTCGGCGGGTTCAGGTTCGGGTTGTTGTAACTCCTGCAAAGAGGCGCTGGAATCCGGCGGCACAAAGTTATCCAATAGCGACTGGATGGCGTGCATTAACCCGCTGCTATCCGGCAGCTCAGCCCCGGGCTGCTCGATCAGATCCAGCACCCGGGTGACAAAGGTGTGCAGCTCTTCCAGCACCCCAACGGCGGTGGCATCCACCGGCTGATGATATTGCTGCAATTCCTTGGTGTATTTTTCGAACAGGCTGCACAGCTCGGAAACCGGGGTAATACCGGTGGTGCGGGAACTGCCGGTCAGGGTGTGCAGGGCCCGCAGCAAATCATTGCTGGCACTGCGATCCTGGTTGGCATGCCAGCCCTGGATATAGCTTTCCAGGGTGGCCAGATGGGTGGCCACTTCCTTGCGATAGATATCCAGCAGGACCGGATCGATCTCCGGTTCCGCCTCCTCGGCTTCGCTTTGCTCAACCGCCGACGGTTCTTCCGCAGCGACGGGAGATTCAGGCGCTTCGGTTTCGGCTTCCGCCCTCTCTGCCTGCGGCACTTCGGCTTCGAATTCCGGTTCCTTTTCTGCTTCCGTTTCCGTTTCCGGTTCCGGTTCCGGTTCCGCTTCTGACGCCTGATCGACCCCGGGTGCCGCTGGTTCAGCGGCGTCCTCCAGCACGACCGGCTTTCCCTGGCGGAGGGTGTCGGCATATTCCATCAATGCCAGGAGGCTTTGCGGTGGCCGTTCTTTTTTGGCAAACAGGGCAAACATCTCGGGCAGGGCTTGCTCGGCCCGTTCGAGAACCTGAAACATTTCCGGGCCCGGAGTAATGGTCTTGTCGATCACCCGGTTGAGCATGTTTTCAAACGCCCAGGCAAATTCACCGACATCGCTGGCACCGACCAGTCGGCCGCTGCCTTTGAGGGTATGGAAAGAGCGGCGCAGATCCTTGAGCGCGGCTTCATCCTGCTGATTGTTGATCCATTGCGGTAACAACCGCTGGATATTGGCATGTTCTTCTTCAGCCTCTTCCATGAAGATTTCAATGATCTCGTCATCGACCTCATCGATGGCCGGCGCACTTAGACTCGCTGACGAGGTTACGGCTTCGGCTTCGAACGAAGTAGCGGGTTCGGGTTCTAATTCCGGTTCCGTTTCCGTTTCCGGTTCCGGTTCCGCTTCCACTTCTGGCGCCGGTTCGGCCGCACTTATCCCCGACGCTGCCTCGTCACCAGCCGGTTCGCCACCCTCTTCGAACTCCGCAGCAAGCTCGCCCAGATCGAATTGTGCCGAGTCCGATGCCTCTAAACTCAGGGCATCGGCCTGGCCGCCCGTATCGCTTTCCAGGCCGATATCGTCCAGGTTATCGAAGTTGACGTTGAGATCATCGAGCGTTTCCAGAACGATGCTCTGTTCATCGTCGTCATCGTCAGCGGCTTCGGGTAACGGCGAGCTGAGGGAGATCTCCTCCTCCTGCTGCAGATCGTTGAGGGTGTCATCGGTGCTGTTGGCCAGGATCTGTTCTTCGCGATCCGGCTCCTCCAGCTCGGGTTGTTCGATCTGCAGGGTCAGGGAGTCCTCTTCCTCGCTGGCAGTCTCGTCATCCAGTTCGAGTTGCAGGGAGTCGTCCTCCCCGGGAGCCGGCAGATCCACCAGTGTATCTTCATCCACCGGACCGGATTCGAGATCCTCGGGAATTGCCAGATCCGGCTGGGTGTTATCGGCCGCCGGCGCAGGACCGGGGGGGGTCGACGGCGCGACGCCACCCTGTTCGAGTTTGGCCAGGCTCTGTTCGGCCACCTCGAGAATGGCATCGGGATTGCCCCACTTGCCGGCCAGCGATTCAAGATAATACTCGATGCTGCTGATCGCATCGGCCAGATGCTCCATGCTGTCTTCATCGGCGCCCGCCTCGCCGCTATGCAAGCGGTGAATATAACCATTGATTCGGTGCAGCTGGCCGGCGGCCCGCTCCAGATCGAGGATCAGGATACTGCCGCGAATCTGTTCGAGAATCTGCGGCACGTTATCAAGGACCTCGCGATTACCCGGCTTGCGGCTGAAATCGCTGAGTGACTCCTTGACCCTGGCCAGTTCGATCTTGGCCTGCTCGATAACGGTTTGCAGCAGTTTCTGTCGTTCGACCCCCTGCAAGCGCTCGGCGCTCTGGGTCTTGTCGGCCGATTCATCATATTCTTCGTTAGCAGCCCGGGCTGTCGCCATTTCACCCAGTGAATTCTCGATCGACAGCATTGCCCCGGCCATGTCCATCAGGGTATTGTCATCGACCTCGCGTTCGCCGTTGACCATCGCCTCGAGGATCTCGAGCTGTTCGTTGAGCACATTACGCTGCACCCCCAGCCCCAGCATACCCAGGGTATCGCCCATCTGTTTGAGCGTGGCGCAAAGGGGTTTGAGTTCATCAATATGCCGCTCTTCGGCGCGCACGAACAGATCCAGGTTATCCTTGATCCGGGTCAGATCCTCAAGCAGCACCGTGGAGACGGTATGCATCAACTGCGCGTTGGGACCGGTCAGATCGGCACGCGCCCGTTCCAGGGTGCTGGTATCCGGCAGCACATCTTCCAGGTTGAAGGCCTGTTTAATCTCACGGGTCAGGTCGCCTTCCGAGCGGGAATTGGCCACGTAATACAGCAGGTTCTTCAACAACTCGGCAGGCGGTTCATGACTGAGCGCGGTCACACCGTTGTCGATGATTTTCTTGAACTGGCGATCCAGTTGTCCGAGCAACAGCTTGATAGAGACATTACTGTCCAGACCGCCCTGACGCAGACTTTCCACCAGACCGCCGGCCACCCACAGCAGACGATTGATCTCTTCTTCGGTAGCTGATTCGCGCAGGGTGTCGATCACCTCGGCAATGCGTGCCAGCGAGGCATCACTGTCGCGATCCCGGAACCAGCCCAGTAACCCCAGATGATAGTTATGCCGCAGCTTGCGGGTCAGATCGCTGATGTTTTCGCCGGTGATCGTCTCATTCGACGGTGCCTTGACCGCCAGATCGGGATTGAACAGCGCATTTTCGGAAAGCAGGGCCTCACCACGGGCCGCGCGCAGATCATTGAGCAGCGGCAGCAAGACCATCGGCATGTCATGATGGCCGGCCAGCAGATGATCGAGATAATCGGGCAGTTGCAGGATACCCCGCATCAACACCTCAAAGGCATCATTGCGGTTACCGATCTTGCCTTCCAGAAGGCTGTCGGTGAGTTTTTCCATTTCCTCGGCGGCCAGGGCGGCACCGTACAACTCGACCATCTGCAGGGTTCCGTAGACCTGGTGCAGATAGTTTTTGACAAATTGCAGCTGGGTTTCGTCGGCCTCGTCCTCGACAAACACCTCGAGCGAGGAACGCGCCTGCCCCAGGGTATCGTCCAGTTCCGATTTAACCCAGCTCAAGGTGTTGAGATCGAGTCCGTTATCCACACTCATGCTCCGAACTCCTGTGCAACCCGCCGATAGGCAAGTACGCCCTGAAAGCTTTCGCTGTAGACGTGCGGATTCTGCCAGTCAATGATCTCGCCGGCGCCCAGGACCAGCAGACCACCCGGTTTGAGATGTTCTACCAGGTAATCGAGAATCTGTAGGCGCCGTTCGCGCGGGAAATAGATCAGCACATTCTGACAAAAAATAATATCCATTTGCCCCATGCGCGCCTGTTCCAGCTCCAACAGATTCTGGCGCATAAAACAGACCCGCTGCTGAAGCGCGGGGATAACCTGTACGTGTTGCTCATCGACACTTTCAAAATAGTGCGACTGTAATGCCTCGGGCAGATTCTTGATCCGGTTGCGATGATAGAGGCCCTTGCGCCCCGCGCTCAAAGACGCCGTGCTGACGTCGGTCGCCGTAATGCCCAGATACGCCTGGCTGCCACTGCGGGTGAACAGATCATCGAGCAAAATTGCCAGTGAATAGGCCTCTTCACCGGTGGCACAGCCGACACTCCACAGTTCAAAACGCTCGCGTTCGCCGGCATGTTGTTCCAGCCATTCACGGGCATGGCGACGCACCACGCTGAGCGCCTGATCATCGCGATAGAAACGGGTTTCGTGCACGGTCAGGCGATCGACCAGAATCTCCCATTCCACTGCACCGCGAGTGCCGGTCGTCAGATACTGGAAATAAGCTTCGTAATCATCCAGCCCCAGCTCGCGCATACGAATGTTCAGGCTGGAAATCAGGAAGGAGCGGCGCCGCTCGGACAGATGTATCCCGGTACGCTCTTCCAGCAGGGCAGCCCAGCGGCCGAACTGATCCTCATCCATTTGCATGGATGGGGGCATGTCCGGCAACGGTTTGTTCTGCACAGCCGTCAATCGATCTTCCTCCCGTACGGCGCGCGCTTATTGCTGCGGCAGGCGGAAGCCGGCAACGGAATGGCGCAGTTCGTTCGCCAGTTCGGCCAGGTTCCCGATGGAAGCCGCGGTCTCGTTGGTCCCGGCCGAGGTCTGGGTGGTGATCTCCTGAATGACGTTCATGGTGTCGGAAATGTTGGTGGCCGCTGTCGCCTGCTGTTTCGCCGCATTGGAGATGTGCTCGATCAGTTCCGCCAGATTGCTGGAGACCGATTCGATTTCTTCCAGGGCGGTACCGGCGTCCTGGGCCAGCTTGGCCCCGTGAACTACCCCGGCGGTACTTTCTTCCATCGACGCCACCGCTTCGTTGGTGTCCGACTGGATCGCTTTTACCAGGGCATCGATCTGCCGGGTCGCGTCACCGGAGCGTTCCGCCAGTCGCTGTACCTCGTCCGCAACCACCGCAAAACCGCGGCCCGCTTCACCGGCCATGGCCGCCTGGATGGCGGCGTTCAGAGCCAGGATGTTGGTCTGCTCGGCGATGTCGTTGATCAGTTCCACGATGTCACCGATTTCCTGCGAGGATTCACCCAGACGCTTGATACGTTTGGAGGTTTCCTGAATCTGCTCGCGGATGGTGTCCATCCCGTGGATGGTGCGTTGCACCGCGTCGGAACCCTTGCCCGCAATCTGTACCGCGCGCTGGGCTTCGTCAGCCAGTTCGGTCGCGTTATTGGATACGCCTTCGATGGAGACCGCCATTTCGTTAATCGCGGTACTGGCGCCGGTGATCTGCTGGGCCTGATGGTCCGAGGCCTCGGCCAGATGCATGGCGGTCGCCTGGGTCTGCTGCGCCGCCGAGGAAACCTGCTGGGTGGTATCGTTGATCGCCGATACCAGGCCGCGCAGGGCGTCGATGGCGTAGTTGATGGAGTCGGCAATGGCGCCGGTAATGTCCTCGGTGACCGTTGCGTTCACGGTCAGGTCACCGTCGGCCAGGTCACCCATTTCATCCAGCAGTCGCAGGATCGCTTCCTGGTTCTGCGCGTTGGTCTGGGCGATCTCCGAACGCTGTTGCTCGATCTCCTGCAATCGTTTACGCGAATCGCGCCAGTAGAGAATCCCCATCAGAATCAACAGCACCAGGGTCAACGCCGCGAAGGCATAAACCAGCAGGGTCTCGTAGCGCAGCTTGATTGCACTGGTGTAGGCATCACCCAGTTGCTCGATGTTGGCCAGCACCATATCGGACTGGTTGAGCACCCCTTCGGCCGCATTGGAGACGTCGAACATTTCCGGTGAACGCTCCAGAATCCCGCCGACCTGGCTGCGCAGTGAACGGAACTGTTCCCGCACCTGCTCCAGCTTCTCGCGCGAGGCGGGGTCGGTGATGCGTCGAATGCCCATGTTGCGATTACCGCGCAACATGTCCTCGATAACCCGACCGAACAATGCGGCATCCCGACCGAAACGGTCCGCGGCGGTCACCGCTTCCTCGCCCCCGGCCAGGACCCGGTTAACGTTACTGTGAATACGCTGGGTCAACATCAACTGGCGGGTGGCGATATAGACCTGATCCGCCGGGGCCTGCTGTTCGGTCATGGTCGCGACCACCTCGTCGGACAGCGCCAGCAGGTTCGGAATCTGTTCGTTGATGTTCTGGATATGTTCGCGCATGGTGGTCACCACGTCGCGGTTTTTCAAAATAACATCCACGTTATTGCGATACTGCTGCCAGGACTTGTTCAGCTCGTTCAGCTCGGCACGGGCTTCCGGCGGGGTCCGTTGTGATTGCCAGCGGACAATATCCTCGAACTGGTTACGCACCCGGGAGAGTTTCGGGAAGGCATCCAGTTCACCGCGCGCCGCCTGGCTGGCGAACTTGGCAATCTCCTGCGAGAGAACCCGCTGACCACCGGTACGGTTGATGTATTCCACGTCTTGCGCTTCTTTCTGGGCGTTAAGGAAGAAGCTCCCGCCCATGAGCAATACCGACGCCAGCAGCGCAAATCCCAATAGCGCGATCAGACGGCCTGTCGGTATTTCTCCTTTAAGAGTGAGACCTTTGAATTTCATTGCTTTACTCCTGCCATCGCATTCGTGCCTGCCGGCATTGTTTTCGTTGTCCAGCCCCGTCTCGCCTTGCCGGAACAGGCTGTTGCATGACACCTCTAACCGCGTGAGGCGACTTCCATAAACCGGGGGCTTTTCGCCAGGTTACGCATATCGAAAATACCCCAGAGCTGATTCCCCTGTTTGAACGCCCCGCCGAGATACGGCGCCAGATTCTCGGAAACCCCCGGCAGCTGTTGACTGCGTTCTTCTTCAAAAAAATGACGCATCCCCAGCACTTCTTCCACCAGCAGGCCACTGGTAAAGCCGCCCTGCTGGATCACCAGGACCCGCGACTCGCGGGCCAGTTTGATCGGCTCATCACCGAGAAACGCCTTGAGGTCCATCACCGGTACCAGACTCCCGCGGACATTGGCGATCCCCTTGACCCAGGACAGCGCGCTGGGCACCCGGGTCAACGGCGGATATTTGAGGATTTCCAGTACCTCATCGGTGGGCGAAACCAGATACTGCTCGCCGATACGAAACCCGATGCCCGACCAGGTCCGGCGGACCTCGAGCTTCTGCGGCAGCCCCAGCGCTTTTTGCTGACTGCGGGTTTCGATCTCCTGCAGCAGTGCAAACGACGCCTGGCTCTGAACCGCCGCCATCGCGCTCAACCGCCCAGAACGGCGTTGATCTTGTTATTGAGTTCCGTCTCGTCCACCGGCTTGGTGATGTAATCCCGGGCGCCCTGGCGCATCCCCCAGACGCGATCGGTTTCCTGATCCTTGGTGGTCACGATAATGATCGGAATATTCTGGGTGTCGGGATCCTTGCTCAGCGCGCGGGTCGCCTGAAAACCGTTCATCCCCGGCATCACCACATCCATCAGCACCAGATCAGGGCGCGTCTCCCTGGTGTGGGCGATACCCGCCTCGGCATTATCCACCGCATCGACCTGGTGGCCATTTTTCTCCAACACTCCCTTGAGCACATGGGTCTCGGTCGGGGAGTCATCGACAATCAATATCCGCGCCATCTCGCTTAACCTCCTGAAAAACTTGACTTTATCTTGCTCAACATCCCGTTGCCACCAGCTTATTCCAGGACCAGGGACTTGATCGCCCCGAGCAGCTCTTCCTTGGTAAAAGGCTTGGTCAGGTATTGTTCCGAGCCGACGATGCGCCCGCGCGCCCGATCGAACAGACCGTCCTTGCTGGACAGCATGACCACCGGGGTCTGCCGAAAAACCTTGTTGTTCTTGATCAGGGCCGTGGTCTGATAACCGTCGAGTCGGGGCATCATAATATCGACAAATATAATGTCCGGATGGGTATCCGCTATCTTGGACAGGGCTTCAAAGCCGTCCTCGGCGGTGATGACCTCACACCCCACTTTTTTTAACAGTGTCTCGGCGGTCCGGCGGATTGTCTTGCTGTCATCGATGACCAGGACCTTGAGACCTTCATAACTGTCTGTCATTGCTTGCTCTGCCAACACCTGTATCCACCTGCGTTGTATGGCTGGACGAATTTGGAAATTGTTCTCATTCTCATAAACCCAGTATAGTCCAGCGTTGCAGATATTTAACACAGATTTGAGAAACAATCCATAAGTCCGTATATTTTCTCAATAATTTCATCTGCGCCTAACGGTTACCCGGACTCCGGATCAGGAGAATGCAGTCCTCAGGGACATGTTCCAGCTTATAACGGCAGGTTCTGTCGATACTTTATTTTGTTATTGATTCACCGGGGACGGATGGGCCTGCGCCCGGCGCCAAGTTGGGGTAGTATTTCACTATATTGAGGTTGTGAAAAGCCAGTGAGAAAATCCATGAGTGTTGAACATCTGCATGCCGTTCCCCATCTGACCACCGCCCTGTCGGGTCCACTACACGACATCGAGTCCCATCTGCTGACTCACCAGGCCCATATCGAAGCCTGGTTTCGCAGCGAGTGGCTCAAGACCCCGGCGCCGTTTTACGCCTCGGTGGATCTGCGCAACGCCGGTTTCAAGCTGGCGCCGGTCGACACCAACCTGTTCCCGGCCGGCTTCAACAATCTCAACGAGGCCTTCATGCCGCTCTGTATTCAGGCGGCCCAGGCGGCCGTGGAACGGGTCTGCCCCGATGCCGCCAAGGTCCTGTTGATTCCCGAAAGCCACACCCGCAACACTTATTATATGGAAAGTGTCGCGACGCTGACGGATATCCTGCGCAAGGGCGGTTTCGAGGTCCGTGTTGCCAGTCTCACTGAGGATATGGATCTGCCACAGACCATCAAGCTGCCTTCCGGACGCGAGGTGCTGCTGGAAAAACCCGAGCGCGACGGCGACCGATTGAAGATCGGGGATTTCGATCCCTGTGTCGCCCTGCTCAATAACGATCTGTCCGGCGGCCGGCCGGATCTGCTCGAAGAACTGGAACAGAAAGTGATCCCGCCGCTCAACCTGGGCTGGGCCGATCGCCTCAAGTCCGAACACTTTGCCCATTATCGCAGGGTCGCCAGCGAATTTGCCGCCATGGCCGAGATCGATCCCTGGCTGATCGACCCCCTGTTTCGCAACTGCGGCGAGATCAACTTCATGAAACGCGAGGGCGAAGAGTGCCTGCACAAAAACGTCACGCGCCTGCTGGCCGACATTCAGGCCAAGTACGATGAATACAACATCGACAAACCGCCCTATGTCATCATCAAGGCCGACGCCGGCACCTACGGCATGGGCATTATGGCGGTGCAGTCAGCCGAAGAGGCCCTGGAGCTCAATCGCAAGCAGCGCACCCGCATGTCCAAGAGCAAGGGCGGTCAGGCCGTGACCCAGGTGATCATGCAGGAGGGGGTCTACACCTTCGAAACCTGGGGCGATCAGCAGGCGGTGGCCGAACCGGTGGTCTATATGCTGGATCACTTCGTGGTCGGCGGCTTCTATCGCGTGCACAAGGAACGCGGCGCCAACGAGAACCTCAACGCCCCGGGCATGCATTTCGAACCGCTCGCCTTTGCCGAAACCTGTAACGTCCCGGACGAGAGCAAGGCACCGGACGCCGATCCCAATCGCTTCTATGCCTACGGGGTGATCGCCCGCCTGGCCCTGCTGGCCGCCGCCCGCGAATACGCCGAGCACGCCTGATCCCATGACTATCAAGCTCGGCGTGGTCATGGACCCCATCGGGGCCATTAACTACAAAAAGGATTCCACTCTGGCCATGCTGCTGGCCGCCAGCCGGCTGGGCTGGCAGCTGCATTACATGGAGCAGCCCGATCTCTATCTCGATGGCAATCGCCCCGGTGCCCGCAGCCGGCCTTTGACCGTGCAGGCCGATCCCGATAACTGGTACGAACTGGGCAGCGAACAGGCACTGGCGCTGGACGAGCTGGATGTCATCCTGATGCGCAAGGACCCGCCGTTCGATCTCGATTTTCTGTATGCCACGCACCTGCTCGAACTGGCCGAGGCGCGCGGTGTGCTGGTGGTCAACAAACCGCAGAGCCTGCGCGACGCCAATGAAAAACTGTTCACCGCCTGGTTTGCCGACTGCATGCCGCCGACCCTGGTCAGCAGCCAGCCGGCGCAACTGCGCGAGTTTTTGAACAAGCACGGGGACATTATTGTCAAACCGCTCGACAGCATGGGTGGCAGTTCGGTGTTTCGTCTGCAACAGGCCGGTCTTAATACCGGCGTTATTCTGGAGACCATGACCCGCCACGGACAGCGGTTGATCATGGCGCAGCGCTTTATTCCCGAAATCACCGAGGGTGACAAGCGCATCCTGTTGATCGACGGCGAACCGATCCCCTATGCCCTGGCGCGCATCCCGGCCGCCGGCGAGACCCGCGCCAACCTGGCCGTGGGCGGACGCGGTGCGGGCGTAGCTTTAAGTGACAACGATTACCGTATCTGCCAACAGGTGGCCCCGGTATTACGCGACAAGGGCCTGATCTTCGTCGGACTGGATGTAATCGGCGATTATCTGACCGAGATCAACGTCACCTCGCCGACCTGTATTCGCGAACTGGATGAACTATACGATCTGAATATCGCCGATCAGTTAATGCAAAGTATCGAACAACATTTAAACCGATAGTCATGAGCATGCCACGTCGTACCGTTTTATTGATCACGCTTTTCTTTTCCGTTCTGCTGGCCGGTTGCCAGAGCGAACCGCAGGAACACAAGACCACCATGATGGTGTTCGGCACCCTGGTGACCATCACCCTGTGGGATGTCGAGGAAGAAAAAGCCAATCAGGCCATCGATGCCGTGGCCGAGGATCTGAGTTTCATGCACGAAGCCTGGCATCCCTGGCGTGCCGGACCCATGGGTCGTATGAACCAGTTGCTGGGCATGACCGGCGAATTCACCGGCAACATCTCGGTCATGCCGTTGATCGAAAAATCCCGCAAGCTGGCCGAACAAAGCCAGGGACTGTTCAATCCGGCACTGGGTAAATTGATCGCCTTGTGGGGTTTTCATCAGGAAGATCTGTTCGCCAACTTTCCACCCAGCCAGGACGAGATCGACGAGTTGCTGGCCCAGAATCCGCAGCTGAGCGACATTCAGGTAGATAACGTGCGCATCAGCAACGACAATCCCGCCGTGCGGCTGGACATGGGCGCCATCGCCAAGGGCGAGGCCGTGCAACGTTCCATCGATTATCTGCAATCAAAAGGTATCGACAACGCCATGGTCAACGCCGGCGGCGATCTCATGGCGATCGGCCGCCATGGCGATCGCCCCTGGCGCATCGGCGTTCGTCATCCGCGCAAAGAGTGCGACGACAAAAACCCGGCCGAATGTGTCATCGCCCGGCTGGATGTGCGGCACAACGAGGCCGTGTTCACCTCGGGGGACTATGAACGCTATTTTGAATATGGCGGCAAGCGTTACCATCATATTCTGGATCCGCGCACCGGCTACCCGGCCGATCAGACCACCTCGGTGACCGTGATACATCACGACGGCGCCACAGCCGATGCCGCTTCCACCGCCCTGTTCATCGCCGGGCCGGAAGAATGGCCGCAAATTGCCCGCAACATGGGCGTCGAACAGGTGATGCTGATCGACAAACAGGGCGTGGTGCATCTGTCACCGGCCATGGCCGAGCGGATTGAGCTGTCCGATCTGCAAACCGATCCCGTCATTCAGAAACTGCCATGACCCTCGCCGACAAACTGCTGCTGGGCATGGTTCTGCTCCTCGTCGCCGGCAGCTATTACTTTGCCTGGCAACCGTCCATGGCCGGCACCCACGTGGAAGTTTATCAGGGCAACACGCTGTATAAACAATACGATCTGCACCAGCACACCACCGTGCAGGTACCCGGCAACCTCGGCGACAGCGTGATCGAAATCGACCACGGCCGCGCCCGCTTCAAGTCCTCGCCCTGCAACAGCCAGTTCTGCATACATGCCGGCTGGCAACAACAATCCGGCGATGTCATGGCCTGCCTGCCCAACGGCATCCACATCCAGATCCACGGCGGCGAAAGCCGCTTCGACGCGCTGGCTTTTTGAAAGATAAAGTTTCTCTCGCAGAGACACGAAAAGCAATTTTGAATGTTGAATTTTAAGTTTTGAATTTTTTATGCCAGAAAATGCGGGAACATCAAGCAAATTTATCAAGCCACTGGCGTGGTTAAGAGTTAATTCAAAATTCAGCATTTAAAATTCAACATTACACCTGTCTGCGTTAAGCTCTTTTTTTCAATTACCGCATAATCCCAACATTGAAACTTGAGTTAGAGCCCACTGTCGAAGATCAACGCATCGCCTGGCTGGCGGCGGCGGCGGTGTCGATCCATATTCTGGAGGCGCTGCTGCCCAGTCCGATGCCGGGGCTGAAGCCGGGCTTTGCCAACATTATTACGATCTGCGTGCTGTGCCTGTACGGCTGGTCGACGGCCGCCTGGGTGAGTCTGCTGCGAGTGCTGGTGGGCAGTCTGCTGCTGGGCACGTTTTTATCGCCCACCTTCATGCTGTCCCTGTCCGGAGCGCTGGCCAGTCTGCTCATCCTCTGGCCCATGACCCGTCTGCCCGGGCGCGGCTTCGGCCCGGTCGGTTACAGCGTGGCGGCGGCGCTGGCGCACATCAGCGGCCAGTTCGTGCTGGCCTGGGCGTGGTTCGTCCCGCACGCGGGGATCTGGAAACTGTTTCCGGTTTTGTTGAGCTTTGCCGTGTTGCTGGGCCTGCTCAACGGTATAATCACGCACAAAGTGGTAAAACATCTGCATGGCTGACGTAACTGGCAACAATTCCCTGACGGCAGGCGCCGCCGATCGGCTTGGCATGACGCTGTTCATCGCGCTGGCGGTGCACGCTATCGTGATCCTCGGTGTCGGCTTCAATCTCAGCGATCTGGCTAACAATGACGCCATTACCACCATGGAAATCACCCTGGTGCATAACGAATCCGAGGACGAGCCGGAGGATGCCGAGTACCTGGCCCAGGCCAGTCAGGAAGGCGGCGGCAATGTGCAGGAGAAAGTGCGCGACAGCAGCCCCTTTTCCAACCCCGTCCCCACCGAGGAATCCGGCCTGGCCCCCGACAGCCGCCAGGCCCTGGCCCCGCCGCCGCGCGAACAACAGGACACGCCCCAGGAAGTGATGAGCGCCAACCGGGCGCCGGAAAAGACCGCCAGCGAACGCCAGCCGCAAAAAGAGCCGCCGATCCCCGAAGAGGTCACTGCCGCCCAGCTCTACGAGCGCAGCCAGCAGATCGCCCGGCTCAGCGCCGAGATCGACGACATGAAAAAGGCCTATCAGATTACCCCGCGCGAGACCTATGTGCGCGGCGCCAAGGCTCGCGAACACCGCTTTGCCGCCTATCTCGATGCCTGGCGCGCCAAGGTCGAGCGCATCGGCAATCTCAACTATCCTGAAGAGGCGGTACGCAATAATGTCACCGGCGATCTGCTACTGGATGTGGCGATCAACCCGGACGGCTCGCTCAAATCGGTGCGGGTGCTGCGCTCCTCCGGTCACGAGGTGCTGGATGAGGCAGCGCAAAACATCGTCCGGCTGTCGGCACCGTTCCCGCCGTTGACCGAGGAGATTCTGGAAGATACCGACGTACTGCACATTCCCCGCGTCTGGCAGTTTAAAAGCGGATCAAATCTGGGGCTAAGTCGTTAACCATCACTTGCCTGATCATCGACACTGACTGATACTTATTTTATGAGTTACATCGCCCAACTGAGTAACCACTTTCTCATTGCCATGCCGACCCTGGCGGACCCCAACTTCGAGCACACGGTCACCTATCTGTGCGAGCACAACCCGCAGGGTGCGCTGGGTATCATCATCAACCGGCCCACCGATCTGACGCTCAGCGATCTGGCCGAGCAGCTCGATATCGAGGTGACCGAGCCGGAACTGGCCGACACGCCCATCTATCAGGGCGGCCCGGTCCAGCTGGAGCGCGGCTTTGTCCTGCACACGCCACTGGGCGAATGGGACAGCACCCTGGAGATCACCGACGAGGTAGGACTGACCATGTCCCAGGACATCATCGATGCCATCGCCGGCGGCGTGGGACCCGAGCAGTTTCTGATCGCCCTGGGCTATGCCGGCTGGGGCGAGGGCCAGCTGGAAGAGGAGCTGGCCGCCAACAGCTGGCTCAACGGGCCGGCCGACAGCCGGATCATTTTCGAGTATCCGGTGGAAAAACGCTGGAGCGCCGCCGCGGCGGGACTCGGCGTGGACATCGCCACCCTGTCGACGGACGTGGGCCACGCGTGAGCCGATCCGTGAACCGGCCCCTTAACCGCCCCCCTGATCGATCCCCTGATCGCCCCCCTGATCGACCAAGAACCCTGCTGGGGTTCGATTACGGCCTGCGGCGCATTGGCGTGGCGGTTGGCCAGGAAGTCACCCGCAGCGTGGCCCCGCTGACCACCCTCAGCCGCAAGACCGACAAACCCGACTGGGAGGCCATTACCCGGCTGATCGACGAATGGCAGCCCGATTTGCTCATTGTCGGCCTGCCCCTGACCCTGGAAGGGGAAGACCAGGAGATGACCCGGCGCGCAAGACGCTTTGGTAATCAGCTCAAAGGGCGTTACAATCTGCCCGTCGAGATGGTCGACGAGCGCCTGACCTCCTACGAGGCCGAACAACTGCTCGAAGAACGCTCGCACAACGGAGCCGGCCGCAATGAACCCGAAGATATCGATCAGGTGGCCGCGCAACTGATACTGCAAAGCTGGTTCGACCAGCAACTGACCCCGGAACAACATGAGCGAACGCCGTGACGTCCAGACCCTGCTGAGCCAGATGGCCAGCGATCTGCAATCCCTGCTTAACTCACGGCATATCACCGATCCTGCCATTATCGGCATCCACACCGGGGGCGCCTGGATCGCCGAGCAGATTCATCGGCAACTGCGGCCCGAACAGCCGCTGGGCACGCTCAACATCACCTTCTATCGCGACGATTTCACCCGCATCGGCCTGCATCCGCAGGTAGAACCGTCCAACCTGCCGTTTTCGGTCGATGACCGGCACATCGTCCTGATCGACGATGTCCTGCACACCGGGCGCACCATCCGCGCCGCCATGAACGAAATCTTCGACTACGGCCGGCCCGCCTCGATCATCCTGGCCACCCTGGTGGAACGCAGCGGCCGTGAGCTGCCCATCTGCGCCGACGTGGCCGGCGAGCGCCTGAGCCTCGAGGCCCATCAGCATGTCAAACTGACCGGGCCGGATCCGCTGGAGTTGTTAATACAGGAGAGCAAATGAAGCGGCAGGATATTCAATGCGACAGTCAGGGCCAGTTGCGCCATTTTCTGACCATTGAAGGGCACAAACGCGAGACCCTCACCCAGATCCTCGATACCGCCGAAAACTTTGTCACCGTCGGCAACCAGCCGGTCAAGAAAGTCCCGCTGTTGCGCGGCAAGACCATCGTCAACCTGTTCTTCGAATCCAGCACCCGCACCCGCACCACCTTCGAACTGGCCGCCAAGCGCCTCTCCGCCGACGTGCTCAATATCAACATCAACACTTCCTCCACCAGCAAGGGCGAGAGCCTGCTGGATATGTTGCATAACCTGGAGGCGATGCACTGTGACATGTTCGTAGTGCGCCACGAACAAAGCGGCGCGGCGCACTTCATCGCCCAGCACGTGGCGCCGCATATCAGTATTATCAACGCCGGCGACGGACGCCATGCCCACCCAACCCAGGCAATGCTGGATGTATTCACGATTCGCAAGCACAAGCCCGACTTCACCGCGCTGCGGGTGGCCATCGTCGGCGATCTGATGCACTCGCGGGTGGCCCGCTCGCAAATCCACGCGCTCAACACCCTGGGCGTACCGGAGATCCGCGCCATCGGCCCGTGCACCCTGATTCCGCCCTATCTGCAACAGATGGGCGTGCACATCTATAACGATGTGCGCGAGGGACTGAAGGACGTGGACGTGGTGATCATGCTGCGCCTGCAACGCGAGCGCATGGACGGCGCGCTGCTGCCCAGTGAACTCGAATATTTCCAGACCTACGGCCTGACCCAGGAGAAGCTGGCGCTGGCCAAACCCGATGCCATCGTCATGCACCCCGGTCCCATCAACCGCGGCGTGGAGATCGAATCCAGTGTCGCCGACGGGCCGCAATCGGTGATCCTCGAACAGGTCAGCAACGGCATCGCGGTACGCATGGCCATCATGTCGATGGTCCTGGGACGCAAACCGTCCGGTGAGGAGGGCGAAGCCTGATGCGCATTCATATCAAGGGCGGTCGCCTCATTGACCCGGCCAACGGCATCGACGCACAGCATGATCTGTATATCGCCGACGGCGAAGTGGTAGCCATCGACCAGACGCCCGACGGCTTCGGGGCCGATCAGGTGATCGATGCCAGCGATCAGATCGTCATCCCCGGACTGGTGGATCTCAATGCCCGCCTGCGCGAACCGGGCCAGGAACACAAGGCCACCATTGCCAGCGAGACCCGCGCCGCGGCCGCCGGCGGCATCACCACCTTGTGCGTGCAACCGGACACCGATCCCATTATCGACACCCCCGCGGTTTCCGAGCTGATCCATCACCGCGCCCGCCAGGCCGGCTATGCCCGGGTGGTCACCCTGGGCGCACTGACGCTGCAACTGCAGGGCGAGCACCTGAGCGAGATGGAAGAGCTCATGCGCGAAGGCGGCTGCATCGCGGTCAGCAATGCCCTGAACCCGCTGAACAACACCCTGGTCTATCGCCGTGCGCTGGAGTACGCGGCCAATTTTGATCTGACCGTGTTCATCTACGCCAACGATCCCTGGCTGAGCAACAAAGGCTGCGCCCACGAAGGAGCGATCAGCACCCGCCTCGGCCTGCCCGGTATTCCCGAGTCGGCCGAGACCGTGGCCGTGGCCCGCGATCTGATGCTGATCGAGCAGACCGGCGTGCGCGCCCACTTCATGCATTTGAGCTGCGCCCAGTCAATCCAGAAGATCACCCGCGCCCGGCACGACAACCTGCCGGTCTCCATCGACGTGGCCGCCCACCAGCTCTATCTCACCGAGATGGATCTCGGCGATTTCAACAGCGCCTGTCACGTCATCCCGCCGCTGCGCACCCAGCGGGACAAGGACGGCCTGCGCGCCGGGTTGGGCAGCGGCACGATCAACGCCATCAGCTCCTGCCATCAGCCGCACGACGCCGACGCCAAGCTGGCGCCGTTTTGTGAAACCGATCCGGGCATCTCGGCGCTGGAGACCCTGCTGCCGCTGACCCTGCGCCTGGCCGAGGAAAAGGTCCTGTCCCTGTCCGAGGCCATCGCCCGCATCACCAGTGAGCCGGCCCGGATTCTCGGTATCGACGGCGGACGCCTGGGCGTCGGCGATCGCGCCGATGTCTGCATCTTCGATCCGCAGGAGCGCTGGACCGTGGATTACAACACCCTCGCCAGCTGCGGAAAAAACACGCCGTTTCTCGGCTGGGAAATGCAGGGCCGGGTCAGCCAAACCCTGCTGGCCGGCCAGTCCGTTTATCAGGTGAATCAGTGACCGCTGCCAAAGCCCATCGCGATACCATTTTTGTCGAAGAAGCCGAAATCCTCGCGCACGACAACCACGCCGGCGATCAATACACCCTGCGCCTGCAGGCGCCACAGATTGCCGCCCACGCCCTGCCCGGCAGCTTCGTGCACCTGAGCGTCAACGCCCAGCGCCCCATGCGCCGGCCCATTTCCATCATGCGGGTCGATGCCCAGAAGGGCTATGTCGATCTGCTGTATAAAGTCTTCGGCGAAGGCACCGCGCTGCTGGCACAGAACCCGATCGGCGAGACGCTGAACCTGATGGGCCCGATCGGAAAACCGTTCGAGTTTCATCAAAACAGACCCCGGCCGCTTTTGATCGGCGGCGGGGTCGGCATGCCGCCGATGATCTTCTGCGCCGATGCCCTGCGCAACGATAAAACCTATCAACCGTTCATGATCCTGGGTTCGGAAGTCCCGTTCCCGTTCGAAAGCCGGCCGTCGGAATTTATCGTCCCCGGTATGCCCGAGGGGGTCATCGCGGCCATGCCGCTGATCGAGCAGTGGAACATCCCCTCGCGATTGACCAGCACAAAGGGGTATCCCGGTTGCCATGACGGCTACGTCACCGATCTCGCCCGCCACTGGCTCGATGCCCTGTCAGAGGAAGAACGCCGTGAAGTGGAAATCTTCAGCTGCGGCCCCCATCCCATGCTCGAAGCGGTCGCCAGACTGGCTAAGGAATACGACCTGCCCTGCCAGGTCTCGCTGGAAGAGTTCATGGCCTGTGCCGTCGGCGGCTGCGCCGGCTGCGTGGTACAGGTCAACACCGACACCGGCCCGGCGATGAAACGGGTCTGCGTGGATGGGCCGGTCTTCGACGCCTACACCGTCTTTTAAAACCGTCGTCCTCATAGAAGGGGCCACTTTCTTCTGGTCACTGGAAATAAACGCAAAGAACGCAAAGGCGCGGAGAACGCAGAGTTGAATAATTCTGTACAGGCAGTTGATTATGTGGCGCAGCCTTTCTTTGACAGGGTAACGCCCCATACCGCTACCCTATACCGGGCCTGCAGAGCGCAGCTGGAGTCTGGATTCCGGCATTCGCTGGAATGACGAAATAATTTTTACTTTGCGCCTTTGCGTTAATTCCCAGAGCGCGGAACAAAACCACCCATCAAGGATTTTCGCTTTCCTGCACAGATGTTGCGTTTGTGATACCGCCGCTCAGAACTTCTCGTTACCCGGGATGTCGAGATTGTTAATCTTTGTTTTGCCCAGTATTTTCAGCAGCAGATTACGAAAAAACCGAAACACCGGGTATAACCACGCGGAGACCCGCCGGGATTTGAACAGCCAGTAATTAAACCGGTTGAAGAAACCGGAACGCGAACTGATCAGCGCCAGCGCGTGTATGGCATCAGAGCCGTAGTAAAGCCGGTCCCCCATTTTCAGCACCATGCCCTGATCGATATCGAGTCGGTTGTCAGTGATTTCGCGCAGGATCTCGCTGTTCTCGCGCGCATCGACAATCGTCAGCCGGCCCACATCCCGGCGGATTCTGACCAGACGACAATAGGCATCACACAGTGGACACTGTTTATCATACACCAGCAGAATTTCCGCCTCTGGCATAAGACTACTCCGTCATCATCTGCCGGAAGATCATGTTAACCCAACAGTCGCGGATTAAGCTGCCAGACCGAGTAATTCAGCGCGATGGCAAAACCAACCCAGAGCAGGTAAGGCACCAGTAACAGGCTGGCCAGGCGACGGATGTGCCAGAACGCGATCAGCGTGGCCAGGATCAGGCCCCATAAGAACATCACATCAACAAACGCCCAGCCACCCCGATGCCAGCCAAAGAACAGCCAGCTCCACAACACGTTAAAGACCAGCTGAACAAGATACAACAGCAGCGCGATGCGCGCGCCGGCAAAGCCCCTGACGCGCCATACCAACCAGGCGGCAATGGCCATCAGCAAAAACAGGGTTGTCCAGACGGGAGAGAACACCGACCCGGGCGGCGCCCAGGACGGGCGTTGCAGCTGCAGATAAAATGGCCCGGCCTCAATCGAAGCCATGGCACCCAGCCCGGCGGCCAGCAACGTGACCAGCAGCCAGGCTACCAGGCCGACAATCTGCCGAGGTGCCGAGCCCACCGGCATGGTTCAGGCTCGTTTGACAAGTATGACGATATACAGCAGCACAATTGCGCCAACGATGGCGGTAATGATCTCGCCGATCAACCCGGTTGATGCCAGCCCGATCAACCTGAACAGCAAGCCACCCAATACCGCCCCGATAACACCCACGATAATATTCCCGAGGAAGCCAAACCCACTGCCTTTCATGATCACGCCCGCAATCCAGCCGGCCAGCGCCCCAATCAGCAAAAAAATGATCAAACTTGTTATATCCATAAAGCCCCCGGCAATCAGCCTTTAATCAGAAGGTACGCACCGACAACAAAACTGACCGCCCCGCCAATATAGAACATCATCACTTTGTCGCGTTCCGCGCCGGTCACAGCCTCGGTAATCTGCGAGCCAACCGACTCGGACAACTGAAAGCCCCAGATCGCCAGACCCACACCGATCACCACTAGCGCGATACCCAGTACCTTGCTCGCGGCCATTGAACCCTGTGCCATATTTATCTCCTGATAGATGGTAAGTAGGTATCAGTTAGAATAGCAGCCTGACGGGGAATACAACATAAAAGGACGACAACCCTTTGCCGCCACATTCTGATCACCATGCCAAATCAAAGGGTTTTACCCCCGTTGAACCTGGCGCCTCCCCCTCACCTACCCAGTAATCAGGCCCATAGATAGCATTTAGTATTGGCACGATGATAATCATCACCAGTATCGAATCAATCAGCGCCGTCCCAATCTTTATCCGGAAACCGGATACTCGATCTCACCCATATCCTGTCCTTCACGATGCCAGCATCGTGATTAATTGAAAAGTCAGATACCACTGCAGACCAAATGACCCATTTAACCAACAGTCTAAAAATAAGTCTGTCACCTTTCGCTCTTGTCTCTATTATTAATGCACGGTACCGAACTGACTATGTTGATGCTTTCTGCTAACATATCAACTAACACCCTTCACAGGGGTAAATACGCGAATATTTCAAGGTTTTTCCCGGGCGAACTTTAATTTTGGCGGCAGTAATGCTCCTCCCCTTACGTGGTTTTTGGATGAACAGGACCTTTATGCCCCTTGTATACACAACAAGCAGGAGTTTGAGATATGAATAACCTGATTTTATCTATAGGCCTGTCGGCAACGCTGGCAGTGACTGGATGTACAACCTTTGACCCCTATACCGGCGAAGAGAAAACCAGCAATACCGCCAAGGGCGCGGGCATCGGCGCAGGCACGGCGCTGGTTATCTCTTATCTTGCCAACAAGGACAAATCGAGCAGTGAACGCAAAAAACGCATGCTGCGCGATGCCGGTATTGGCGCCATTGTCGGCGGCGGCGTTGGCTATTATATGGACGCCCAGGAAGCCAAATTGCGCAAGCAACTACGTGGCACCGGAGTCAGTGTTCAGCGTGATGGAGACAACATCAACCTGATCATGCCCGGCAACATCACCTTCCCGACAGACGGCAGCGACCTGCGGGCTGATTTTTATTCGGTCCTTGATTCGGTGGCATTGGTACTCGAAGAATATGAAAAGACAATTATCGTCGTCGCCGGTTATACCGACTCGCGAGGCTCAGAGTCCTATAACCAGACCCTGTCAGAAAAACGCGCCGGATCTGTGGCAGCCTACCTGCAATCGCGAGAAATAAATCCGGCTCGATTTGAAATCGTCGGTTTTGGAGAACGTAGTCCTATCGCCGACAACTCAACTCCGGAAGGTCGCAGCCTGAACCGTCGAGTCGAGCTTTCACTGATCCCGATTACTGAATAACTTCTCTCTGAAATTATTCTTATCAATCAAGGATCGAGCACTTGAAACCATCATAATTAGCAGATCTCAAGTGCTCATCCCTTTGATCGACCAACTCATAACAGACAACCAGCACGACTGAACATCTTTTGCACCGAACTTGTTCGTCGAGCACTAGGGCATCATGAACGCAAAAAGCAAGACCTGATCCTGATTTCTTCGTAAATAATAAAGTTAGTACTCGTCAGATGGCAGTGTTTAAAAACTTGACCACGAAGACACGAAGTCTCGAAACGAATCGATTTTTCTTTTATGTTTTCGTAGTCAAGCTTTTATAAAAACTCTGCCATCTGACGACTGCCAACTTTCTTTTTCGTGTCTTCGTGGTGATATTTCAATTTCTGCCGAAAACACGTTGCAAAATTTCGGTGGTCCGTTTGGCCGGGTCCTGGCGGATGGCGGCTTCTTCTTTGGCCAGGTAATAGAACATCCCGTCGATCCCGTGCTGCATGACATAGCTGCTCAGATCAAAATTCAGTTCTGGCGCCAATGGAATGGCGCGGTATCGGTCCATGACCTTGTCATAGGTTTGCACCACCCCCACCTGTGACAGGGTGTCATCGATCACCGGCCGCATCATGCGTTTGAGCTGTGGTGTCATCCTGTTCTGGAAATAGCGTGTGGCGGCGTCGTTCGGGCCATTGTAGATCTGCTTGACGTCTTGCCAGCTCATTTGCCGGATGGCGTCAATAAACAGGGCCTTCGCTTTCGGAGCGGCCACCTCCGCGGCGCGGTTCATGCGCTGTTCCAGCTCCGCCAGATAATGACCCAGGCCAACTTTCATCAACGTCTCCTGCACCGGCTGCAGTTTGGCCGGCAGGGGAATATGGATCGCCCGGTCCTGGTAATACCCGCCCTGTTGCCCGACCTGATCGACGACCCGTTCGGTGCCGACTTTCAGGGCCTCTTTCAACCCGGCGGCGATCTCCTGCTCGGTCAAAGGCCGGTATTGATTCAGCAGATCCTCGCTCTGTTTGAGCAGGTCGCCACTGCAGGAGACCAGCAAGCCGCTGAATATCAATACGCTTAATAATTTGCCCATCGTTTTCATTTCCTCTCCCCCCAATGATTTTTTACCACGAAGACACGAAGACTCGAAGCAATGAATGGATTTTCCTTCGTGTCTTCGTGCCTTCGTGGTTCAGCTTTTATAATAAAAGCCCGTAGGCCCGATAAAGCAAAGCGGTATCGGGCATTCCTCGTATTACCATCTGTGCCGGACACCACTATCGCTTTGTCCGGCCTACCACTCACCCGGCGTCGGCTTCTATCTGCCTTGCTATTAGACAGATGTCACGCAGGCTATCACCAGCGTAACCTACACCTTGTTACCACGAACTCTCTAAATACATTGGTTGTTTTACTTCGTGTCTTCGTGTCTTCGTGCCTTCGTGGTTCAGCTTTTATAAAAACTGCCATCTGCCATCTGCCATCTGACGACTGCCTACTTTTTTCGATAAATCAGATCCCACACGCCATGCCCCAACCGCTGGCCACGCTGCTCGAATTTAGTCAGCGGCCGGTAGTCGGGGCGCGGACTGAAATTGCCCGCGCCAGCGGTATTTTCAAAGCCCTCGGCCTGTTCCATCGCCGCATGTGCGTGCTCGGCATAATCTTCCCAATCGGTGGCCATATGAAAAATGCCACCATCCTTCAAACGTGCATGCACCATCTCGACAAAGGCCGGTTGCACGATACGCCGCTTGTGATGTTTTTTCTTGTGCCAGGGATCGGGAAAGAACAGATAGACCGCATCCAGACTGTTGTCGGGGATCTGCTGCTCCAGTACCTCCACCGCGTCGTGCTGGCTGACCCGCACGTTGCTCAAGTGGTGTTGTTCGATGTGCAGCAACAGGTTCCCCACACCGGGGCGGTGCACCTCGATACCGAAGTAATCGTTTTCGGGATGACCCTGCGCCAGTTGCGCCAGCGCCCCGCCGTTACCGAAACCGATCTCCAGGATGCGCGGCGCCCGGCGGCCGAACAGCTCGTCCAGATCGAGTAACTGTGGTGTAAACGGCACGCCGTAACGGGGAAACAGTTCGTCCAGTGCCCGTTGCTGGCCTTTGGTCAGGCGACCCTCGCGGCGCACGAAGCTGCGGATGCGGCGGTAAAACGGTTTTTGTTCAGACATCGTTGCTCACTTTGTTCGAGTACCGAGGGACGAGTTACGAGTGGCGAGGTGGGTTTGCCGGTAGCCGGTTTGTTATCCCCTCCCCCTAACCCCCTCCCTGTGGGAGGGGGAACCGACCTTTGCTATTAGTAAGAATTATTCCCTCCCCTTCCAGGGACAAATCCGCCGGGAGCGGATTTGAACAGCCGAAGGCTGGCCCGCAGGGTGGAGGGCAGAACGCCCGGAATAACGGCCAGGGAGGGGTGATATAAAATCAGATCATACAAACTCACCTCGTACCTCGTCACTCGGACCTCGTCCCTGCCGTTTAACTTTGGTTAAACGGCTTCAAGCTCCGCCAGCGGCCAGCGGGCGCGGCCGGTGAATTCGAGACTTTCGTGCTGGCCGGCGGCCAGGCGCTGGCAGCCGGCGAAGGCGATCATGGCGCCGTTGTCGGTGCAAAATTCCAGCCGCGGGTAATAGACCTGGGCACTTTCCTTGTCGGCCAGTTGATCGAGTTTTTCGCGCAGCTTGCGGTTGGCACTCACCCCGCCGGCGATGACCAGCCGGGTGAGACCGCTCGCCTGCAGGGCCCGGCGGCATTTGATGGCCAGAGTGTCGACCACCGCCTCTTCGAAGGCGCGGGCGATGTCGGCTTTAGCCTGCGCGTCGCCCTCATACTTTTTATAAGTTTTGAGGGTAAAGGTCTTGAGGCCGCTGAAGCTGAAATCGAGCCCGGGACGATCGGTCATCGGTCGCGGGAAACGAAAGCGGCTTGGGTCACCCTGCTCGGCCAGTTTGGCCACCGCCGGGCCGCCGGGATAGCCCAGACCCAGCAGCTTGGCGGTCTTGTCGAAGGCCTCGCCGGCGGCGTCGTCCAGCGACTCGCCGAGCAGTTCGTAGCGGCCGATCCCCTCGACCCGCACCAGCATGGTGTGGCCGCCGGAGACCAGCAGGGCGACGAAGGGGAATTCGGGCGGATCGGGCTCCAGCATCGGCGCCAGCAGGTGGCCCTCCATGTGGTGCACCCCGATGGCCGGCACGCCCCAGCCGTAGGCCAGGCTGCGGGCGATGCCCGCCCCGACCAGCAGCGCCCCCATCAGCCCCGGGCCGGCGGTGTAGGCGATCCCGTCGATCTCAGCCGACGTCGTTTTGGAGTGAGTCATCACTTCGCGGATCAGAGGCAGGGTTTTGCGAATATGGTCCCGCGAGGCCAGCTCGGGCACCACGCCGCCGAACTCGGCGTGCAGCGCCACCTGGCTGTACAGAGCGTGGCCCAGCAGCCCGGCGTCGCTGTCGTAGATGGCGATCCCGGTCTCGTCGCAGGAGGTTTCGATGCCCAGTACCCGCATGCCGGTTATTCCTTATTTGCCTTGAAATTCACTGATTTGCCTTACATTTAGACTTTGCAATTGAATGGGGCAGGTATTACACTTGCGCGCCTTAACTTTTTCAACAATTTTATCGAGGTGATCCTTAATGCCTTCTGTACGTGTGAAGGAAAACGAACCCTTTGACGTCGCACTGCGTCGTTTCAAGCGTTCCTGCGAGAAAGCCGGTGTCCTGTCTGAAGTTCGCCGTCGCGAATACTACGAGAAGCCGACCGCCGTGCGTAAGCGCAAGCTGGCCGCCGCGGTCAAGCGCCACCAGAAGAAACTGTCTCGCGAACGCTCCCGTCTGAAACGCCTGTATTGATCCCTCACTTACCATCCGGTTTTCCGGGCGGGTTACCTGACAAACCGGTATGAGCGACACATCTCTCAAGCAGCGCATCAACGATGACGTCAAGACGGCGATGCGCAACAAGGACAGGGAGCGCCTCGGCACCCTGCGCCTGATCACGGCGGCCATCAAGCAAAAAGAAGTCGACGAGCGCATCGAGCTCAATGACGATCAGGTCCTGAGCGTGCTGGAGAAGATGATCAAGCAGCACAAGGACTCCATCGAGCAGTACGAAAACGCCGGTCGCAGCGAACTGGCGGACAAGGAGAAGGCCGAACTGGTCGTCATCCAGGAATACATGCCCGCCCAGCTCTCCGAGGCCGAAATCACCGCCCTGATCGACGACGCCATCACCGAAACTGGCGCCAGCGAAATGAAAGAGATGGGCAAGGTCATGGGCCTGCTCAAACCCAAGCTGGCCGGCCGCGCCGACATGGGCCAGGTTTCCGCGCTGATCAAAGCCAAACTTTCCTGAACGACCGCCTTCCCCTGTAGGAGCGGCTGCGCCGCGATAAGCCGACCCTGGCATATCCGGCCATCGCGCTGGAAGCGCTCCTACAACAAAACCGCCACCCCTTTTTCCCAGTACCCAGGCATTGGTTAGGTTGCGCGCAACGCTACCTGACATTCTCCGTATCGTCAGGGTGTCACGCAGGCTAACGCCAGCGTGAGTGACCTACAGGACTGTACGACCGCTTTCCCTGTAGGAGCGGCTACGCCGCGATAAGCCGACCCGGGCATATCTCGCCATCGCGCTGGAAGGGCTCCTACAACAAAACCGCCACCCCTTTTTCCCGGTACCTGGGTGTAGGTTGCGCGCAACGCTACCTGACATCCTCCGTATCGGCAGGGTGTCACGCAGGCTAACGCGCCAGCGTGACCTACAGGACTGAACGACCGCTTTCCCTGTAGGAGCGGCTACGCCGCGATAAGCCGACCCGGGCATCTCCGGCCATCGCGCTGGAAGGGCTCCTACAACAAAACCGCCACCCCTTTTTCCCGGTACCTGGGTGTAGGTTGCGCGCAGCCCTACCTGACATTCTCCGTATCGGCAGGGTGTCACGCAGGCTAACGCCAGCGTGAGTGACCTACAGGACTGTACGACCGCTTTCCCTGTAGGAGCGGCTGCGCCGCGATAAGCCGACCCGGGCATCTCCGGCCATCGCGCTGGAAGCGCTCCTACAACAAAACCACCACTCCTTTTTCCCGGCACCCGGGCGTAGGTTGCGCGCAGCCCTACCTGACATTCTCCGTATCGGCAGGAGTGTCACGCAGGCTAACGCCAGCGTGACCTACAGGATTGTGGGAGCGCCCCACGGGCGCGATTTTTCGGCCGGGAGGTCGCGGTCGTGGCCCGCTCCCACCTCACGCTTTCCAGCCTGTTCCCGTGATTCCCCGTATTCCTCGTCCCTCGTAACTCGTCCCTCGGCCCTGCGTCTGTGCTGTACAATCAGCAGCATGGCCTTGATCCCCCAATCCTTTATTGATGAGCTGATGAGCCGCATCGACATTGTCGATGTGATCGATGCGCGTGTGCCGCTGAAAAAGGCCGGCCACGAGTACAAGGCGTGCTGTCCGTTTCATAACGAGAAGACCCCCTCATTCACTGTCAGCCAGAACAAGCAGTTCTATCACTGCTTCGGCTGCGGCGCCCACGGCACCGCTATCGGTTTTCTGATGGAATACGAGCATCTGACCTTCCCCGAATCGGTCGAGGAGCTGGCCCGTCAGGCCGGGATGACGGTGCCTTACGAAGGCGGACGGGGCGGTGACACACCGCGCCAGGCCAGCCGCGAGACGGACGATCTTTATGCCCTGATGCAGCAGGCGGATGACTATTACCGCCAGCAGTTGCGCGACCACCCGCAGCGCCAGGCGG
Organism: Thiohalophilus sp.; assembly: GCF_034521165.1. Classification (NCBI taxonomy): domain Bacteria; kingdom Pseudomonadati; phylum Pseudomonadota; class Gammaproteobacteria; order Thiohalomonadales; family Thiohalophilaceae; genus Thiohalophilus; species Thiohalophilus sp. The sequence goes on along the minus strand of NZ_JAXHMV010000013.1, from coordinate 148,053 downwards.
CGGTGGACTATCTCAAGGGCCGGGGCCTGAGCGGGCGGATCGCCGCCGAATTCGGCATCGGCTATGCCCCGCCGGGCTGGGACAATCTGCACAAAAAGCTCGGCACCTCCGCCGAACGCCAGAAACAGCTGGTGACCACCGGGATGCTGATCGAAAAAGACGAGGGCAAGCGCTACGACCGCTTTCGCCACCGGATCATGTTCCCCATCCGCGATCGGCGCGGGCGTACCATCGCCTTCGGGGGGCGGGTACTCTCCGATGAGGATTCACCCAAATACCTGAACTCCCCGGAAACCCCGCTGTTTCACAAGGGCCGCGAGCTCTACGGGCTGTACGAGGCGCGCCAGGCGCTGCGCCAGATTCCCCGCCTGCTGGTGGTGGAAGGCTATATGGACGTGGTGTCGCTGGCCCAGTTCGATATCCGCTACGCGGTCGCCACCCTGGGCACCGCCACCACCGCCGATCACCTGCAACAGCTGTTCAAGGTCACGTCCGAGGTGGTGTTCTGCTTCGACGGGGATCGGGCCGGGCGCGAGGCGGCCTGGCGAGCCATGGAAAACGCCCTGCCGGTGATGCGCGAGGGACGCCAGATCCGCTTTTTGTTCCTGCCCGAGGGCGAGGATCCCGACACCCTGGTGCGCCAGGTAGGCCAGGCCGAATTCGAGCAGCAGGTGAGCCGCGCGGCGCCCTTTTCCGATTATCTGTTCAACCGCCTCAGCGCGCAGAACGATACCGCCTCCATCGACGGGCGGGCCAACCTGGTGGAACAGGCCCGGCCGCTGCTGGCCAGACTGCCGCCGGGGGTCTACCGGCAGATGATGATCAGCCAGCTGGCGCAACTGGCGCGGATTGACGAGCATCGGATCGAGACGGCACTCAGCCAGACCAGGCCCCCGCGCCAGCGGGGGGAGGCCGGCGATACGCCCCCGGACATGCCCGGAGGGCCCTCCCGAGCGCCACAGCGCGCCCGTGGCGGGCAGGAACGGCAACCCTTTTCCCCGGTGCGCCGGGCGCTGGCGCGGCTGCTGCACAACCCGGCCCTGGCGCCAGAGGCGGGGGATCCGCAGCGCCTTGCCCAGCTGGAGATTCCGGGGATCGATTTATTGGTCGCCGTGCTTGAAACTTTGCGTCACCACCCCAATCTAACCACCAGTGCTCTGATCGAGCGCTGGCGCGATACAGAGCACGCCCGGCACCTGGAAAAACTGGCCGCCTGGCAACCGGAAATCGATGATGAAGCGAGTCTGAAGCACGAATTTACGGCCGCCATCGAGTCCCTGGACCGGCACCGGCTGGAAGCCCGCTACGATATGCTGATGGCCAAGTCTAACCATGGCAACCTCACGCTGGAGGAGAAGGTCGAAATCCGGCAACTGTCCAGCCAGCTGTTCCACTGACGAAATTTTCAGGAAAAATTAAATAAATCGGGGGTTCGTGCCGTCATATAGAGGGCACCTGCCCCCGCGAGACGCCCCGGTTACCTGGATAATCGGGAAAATTAGTGTAAAATTGGATGGTTTTACGCCGCTATTTTGGAATCTGACTAGAATGAAGCCTGCAAAAGCCGAAGTGATAGATTTAAGCCAACAGCAATCTCAGCTCAAGTCGTTGATTGCCAAGGGTAAAGAACAGGGGTTTTTGACCTATGCCGAGGTCAACGACCACCTGCCCGATGATATTGTCGACCCCGAGCAGATCGAAGATATCGTTGCGATGATCAACGATATGGGCATCGTTGTCTATGAAGCGGCCCCCGACGGCGACACCATCCTGGAAACCACCACCGAGGTGGACGAAGACGCCGCCGAGGAAGCCGCCGCCGCGCTGGCCTCCGTCGACAGCGAGTTTGGCCGCACCACCGATCCCGTGCGCATGTACATGCGTGAAATGGGCGCCGTGGAGCTGCTGACCCGCGCCGGCGAAATCGAGATCGCCAAGCGCATCGAAGACGGCCTCAACCAGATGCTCTCCGCGCTGACCATGTATCCCGAAACCGTCAGCCAGATTCTGCTTCTGTGGGATCAGATCGAGGCCGGTGAGATGAAACTGACCGATCTGCTCACCGACTTTATCGATCCCAATGCGCCGGACGAGATCCCGACCCATACGCCGGTCGACGCCAATGCGGCCGCGACTGAAAGCGACGATGATGACGACGCCGAAGAAGTCGACACCGGTCCTGATCCGGAAGAAGCCCGGCAGCGTTTTGACAACATTCGCAAGACCCACAAGAAACTGGTCACCTCAACCCGCAAGCACGGTCATCGCGACAAGAAAACCGCCAAGCTGCGCGATGAACTGGTCGAACAGGTGATGCAGCTCAAGCTGACCCAGAAGGTCGTGGATAATCTGGTCATGGCCATGCGTGAACTGATCGAACGCATTCGCAGCCATGAAAAAACCATCATGGATATCTGCGTGGATCGCGCCCACATGCCGCGCAAGGAATTCATTACCTCGTTCCCCGAGAATGAAGCCAAGCCCGAATGGCTGGAAGAACAGATCAAGGCGGACACCAGGTACTCGCCGATCCTGCTGGACCACAAGGACGATATCCTGCGTGCCCAGCAGAAGCTGGCGTCCATCGAGGAGATCTGCGGACTGACGATTTCCGAAATCAAGGACATCAATCGCAAGATGTCCATCGGCGAAGCCAAGGCCCGCCGTGCCAAGAAAGAAATGGTCGAGGCCAACCTGCGCCTGGTCATCTCCATCGCCAAGAAGTATACCAACCGTGGACTGCAGTTCCTGGATCTGATTCAGGAAGGCAACATCGGTCTGATGAAGGCGGTCGACAAGTTCGAATACCGTCGCGGTTACAAGTTCTCGACCTATGCCACCTGGTGGATTCGTCAGGCCATCACCCGCTCCATCGCGGACCAGGCCCGCACCATCCGTATTCCGGTGCACATGATCGAAACCATCAACAAGCTCAACCGTATTTCACGGCAGATGCTGCAGGAGATGGGTCGCGAACCGACACCCGAAGAGCTGGCCGAACGCATGGAAATGCCCGAGGACAAGGTCCGCAAGGTGCTGAAGATCGCCAAGGAACCGATCTCCATGGAAACCCCGATCGGCGACGACGAGGATTCCCATCTGGGCGACTTCATCGAGGACCTCAACGTGCTGTCGCCGATGGACCACGCCACCTCTAGCGGCCTGCAGGAAACCGTGCAGGGTGTGCTGGAAGGGCTGACCGCGCGCGAAGCCAAGGTCCTGCGCATGCGCTTCGGGATCGACATGAATACCGACCACACCCTGGAAGAGGTCGGCAAACAGTTCGATGTCACCCGCGAACGGATTCGCCAGATCGAAGCCAAGGCGCTGCGCAAACTGCGTCATCCGACCCGCTCGGATCACCTGCGCAGCTTCCTCGACTACGAATAAACCCGGCGAATGCCGTCACCAGAAAGGCCGCCCGGATACCCCGGGCGGCCTTTTTTCGTTATACTTCCAGTCTTATTGGGCCTGTAGCTCCACCACTCTCGCCCATCCATGGGCTTCGTGGCATAAGTCCATCCATGGACAAGCGCCACTCTCGCCCGTCCATGGGCTTCGTGGCATAAGTCCATCCATGGACAAGCGCCACTCTCGCCCGTCCATGGGCTTCGTGGCATAAGTCCATCCATGGACAAGCGCCACTCTCGCCCGTCCATGGGCTTCGTGGCATAAGTCCATCCATGGACAAAAGTTGGTTTGGGAGAGGTTGAGCCTCATAGCAGGCTTGGTAAGACGTTTTAAATTTGGGCCTGTAGCTCAGTTGGTTAGAGCAGGGGACTCATAATCCCTTGGTCGTAGGTTCAAGTCCTACCAGGCCCACCATAAATACAGTGACGAGGTACGAGGGGCGAGTTACGAGGAAAACAACTTGCCCCCGGATATTCCGGAGTACAAATATGACTTTGTTACCTCGCTCTCTTCTTGCCATTTTTCTTCTTTTTATATCCTGTACTTGGTCATATGCCGAAACGGGGCACCGGGTTGGGCAGACGGCGCCGGGGTTTGAGCTCACCAGTCTGGAAGGTGACAAGGTCTCGCTGGATTCCCTGACACAGCAGGGGCATGTGCTGCTGGTGTTCTGGGCGACCGAATGTGTCTACTGCTATGCGCATATTTCCGACTTCAACGCGCTGCACGATCACTATCACGATCGGGGCCTGACGGTGGCGGCGATCAATATCGCCGGCGAGTATGCGCAGGAAGTGCGTGAATATGCGCGGAGCAACGATCTCAAATATCTCGTGCTGGCCGATCGTCTCGATAACCTCGATGTCGCCGAGGACTATCATGTCGTCGGCACCCCCACCCTGGTCCTGGTCAACCCTGAAAACAGGATACTTTTCTACGGGCATAACCTGCCCGATGTCGGCAAATGGCTGAAAGAGTGATCCGGAAACTGGTATAGTATTCCTTCCAGATTCGCCTAAAGAAGTACTCAGGACTCCACTTTAATAGTGAAGCGCCTGTTTGCAGGACATTGCCTCAAACCCACGGTAACCCTGCTAAACACAATCAGTCCGGATAACCGCTAAATTGATTGACTCAATGGAGCCAACGTATGTCGCAAGCACTGTTTGAACAAGCCGTCGAACTTTTTGATGCCGCCAACCGCGAAGATCCCAACATGGATCATGACGGCGAGAAGGAGTGGCCAAAGGAATTGCTCTACTCGTATCGCATGGGCGACATGATCGATCGCTATGCCCCCGATGCCGATGACGCGGTCAAACTGGCCGTGCGCGCCCAGCATATTCAGCGCTGGAAATCCCCCCGCGACGCCTATCCCATGGATCGCAAGGGCTATCTCAAATGGCGCAGTGACCTGTACAAGTTCCACGCCGAAACCGCGGGCGAACTGTTGGCCCAGGCCGGCTATGATGAGGAATTCATCGAACGGGTCAAAAAAGCCGTCGCCAAACGCGGCCTGAAGAGCAACCCGGATACCCAGTTACTGGAAGATGTCACCGATCTGGTGTTTATCGAGCATTACATGCTGGCGTTTGCCAACAAGCACCCGGAGTACTCCGAAGAGAAGTGGATCGACATCATCCGCAAGACCTGGAACAAGATGTCACCCGAGGCGCAACAGTTTGCTCTGGCCGGGAATATCCAACTGCCCGAGCCGCTGGTGCCCTTGATCCAGAAGGCCGTGGCTGGCGAATAAATAAAGAATAACCACCAAGACGCGAAGACACCAAGATATAGATTTTTTACGCTTCGTGTCCTAGTGACTCACATTTAGGGATAGGGTGCGTTCTACGCACCATTATCCGGCTATCCAGGATGCGGTGCGCAGGACGCACCCTGCCCAACTAAATAACCATTTCACAATCGTGCGCGACGATGCAGGTCAGGTTGCGCATCGCGCTACCTGACATTGGGTTAAAAGAACCAGGGGTGATGTACACCCCTGTAAGACAGGTCAATTAGCTTACGGCCTTCCACTCGTTGCCGGCATCCACGTCATGCGTTTTATCTTCTACGTCATGACTTGACTCCGGCTGCCTGAGCGTCACCAGCTCCTCGCTGCTGGTCGGGTGAATAGCGATGGTGCTGTCGAAGTCGACCTTGGTGGCCTGCATCTTAACCGCCACCGCGAAACCCTGCAGCATCTCGTCCACCCCGTCACCGATCAGGTGGATCCCGACCACCTGTTCGTCCTTGCCGGCGCAGACCAGTTTCATGGCCGTGGCTGTGCCGTGATCATTCAGCGCGTAACGCATTGGCGTGAATTCAGTTTTATACACCGTCACCTCACGACCATAACGCTCGCGCGCCTGGGCCTCGGTGAGCCCGACCGTGCCGATCGGTGGATGGGCAAACACCACGCTGGGGATGTTCGTATAGTCCACCTTGCTGAACGGTTTGTGATTGAACAGCCGTTCTGCCAGCCGCCGCCCGGCGGCGATCGCTACCGGCGTCAGTGGTGTTTTGCCGGTAATGTCGCCGATGGCATAGATCCCCGGCACGCTGGTGTTCTGAAAATTATCCACCGGCACGATGCCGTTGCGCTCCATGTTCACCCCGGCGGCTTCCAGGTTCAGTTCACGGGTATTGGGCGTGCGGCCCACGGCCCAGATCACCGTATCGAACGCCGCCAGGCTGCGGCCGTCCTTGCCGCCGATCACGACCCCTTCGGCACTGTCGGACAGGGCCGAAACCTGAAAGCCGGTCTGCACATCAATACCCTGCTTGTGCATCTCGTTTTCCAGTACCTCGCCGATCATCGGATCGAACAATTCCAGCAAACGATTCTCCATGGCGATCACCGTGACCTCGGAACCGAGCGCGCGCAACACACCACTCAACTCCACGCCGATATAACCGCCACCGATGACCGCAACGTTCTGCGGCTGCTCGGTCAGTTCAAAGAACCCGTCCGAGGTAATCCCCAGCTCGGCACCCGGCACCGGCGGGACGATCGGTTGGCCGCCGGTGGCGATCACTATATGCTCGGCGCGGTACTGTTCCCCGTTGACTTCGACGGTATGGGCATCGACAAACCTGGCGGTCCCGCCAATATGGTCGATACCCAGCTCATCGACGTAGCCGTTCCAGTAGTCATTGATATTGCGAATGTACTGATCGCGTCCGGCCACCAGTTTTTGCCAGTCGGTCCGGCCCCGCTCGGCCGGGATACCGAAACCGCTCGCATCATCCACGGCATGCGCCAGATTGGCCGCATACCACATCACCTTCTTGGGCACGCACCCGTTATTCACACAGGTCCCGCCCATTTTCTTTGATTCGATGACGGCCGCTTTCCTGCCAAACCCGGCAGCCTTCTCGGCCACGGCCAGGCCGCCACTGCCGCCGCCGATTGCAATCAAATCATAATGCTGCATGGTACATCCTTTAAATGTTGTCTTTGAATTAAACGTCGTTCCACGTAGCATGTCTCTGCGAACCGATACTGGGCCGAGGTACAAGTGACGAGGGCCGGAGGGTTTTACCTCGTCACTCGTCCCTCGTAACTCGGCCCTGCGCAGCGTTACGCTGCGCGTAGATACGCTTCCAGCGCTTCCGAGCCGCCGATGCGTTCACCGTTGATGAACACCTGTGGCACGGTCGCTTCACCGGAAACAGCGCGGATGGTGCCTTCGCTGAAGTCGCGGTTGAGGACCAGTTCCTCGAAGTCGATCCCGGCATCGTGCAGCATGCCCTTGGCGCGGACACAGTAGGGACAACCTTCACGGCTGAACACGGTCACATCCAGCGGCTTGCTCGCATTCGGCGCGATGTATTCGAGCATGGTGTCCGCGTCGGAGACTTCAAACGGATCACCCGGCACATCCGGCTCGATGAACATCTTGTCGATTACGCCGTCCTTGACCAGCATGGAATAACGCCAGGAGCGTTCACCGAAACCCAGGTCGCTCTTGGGTACCAGCATGCCCATGCCACGGGTGAAGTCGCCGTTACCGTCGGGCAGGAATGTCACATTGTCGGCATTCTGCTCCTTCTTCCATTCATTCATGACGAAGGCATCGTTAACCGACACGCAGATCACATCGTCCACGCCCTGTTCTTTCAGTGCGGGGGTCAACTGGTTGTAACGCGGCACATGGGTGGAGGAACAGGTCGGGGTAAAGGCGCCCGGCAGTGCGAAAACCACCACGGTCTTGCCCTTGAAGATATCGTCACTGCTGACATCGACCCACTCATGATCCCGACGGGTACGGAAAGTCACCTGCGGAATGGTCTGACCTTCTTTGTTCTCTAACATAGGTATTGCTCCTTCTGTTTCAGTTAATAAAGTGGATTAAAAAATTTGTTTACACTTGTGGCAGCGCATCACGGGGACTGTCAGGCTTTACCGATTTAAACCGCGCCCATACCTGTTCGTGAATGTGATAGGCGACGGTATTGATAGCCGGCTCGACCAGCGCCAGAGCCCCGCCCACCAGCACGCTGCCGGTCATGGCATAACCGACTGTGAACGCCACCGTGACATGCACTGCTGCGAAACTCATTGTCTTGCTCATCGCCTTGTCCTCCTTGGAACAGGGTGTTTGCTGTCTACGGGAACCATTATCGGGGCCGCTCGTTGATATATAAAATCGTTTGTTTGTATTGCATCGATAGTCACCACCTATCATTATTTTCTATTTTTCCAGGTTATTGAAATATCAGGATTTTCTGGCGGGGGAATTTAACAGGGGGCAGGTCAGTCAGAGAAAAACCCGCCTCAATCTGATTCGCGCCCGTGGGGCGCTCCCACATGGGGTTCCCCCGAGGGGAGTTCTGTGGATAAATCAAAAGCGGGTATGTAGGAGCGGGCTTCGACCGCGACAACCCCAATCCAATCCGGGCACCCGGCACTCAGAACTCAGAACTCAGAACTCAGAACTCAGAACTCAGAACTCAGAACTCAGAACTCACAGAGTCTAGTCCCGGGTTACCTCCGGTAACCACCAGGCCCAGAATGCCGCCAGCAGGCTGAGCAGGGCCAGCACCAGGATCACCGCCTGTACGCTGATGATGTCGGCCAGGACGCCAATCGCCCCGCCCGCCAGCATGGCAATACCGATCAGCGTATTGCTGAGAGCCACGTAGATCGCCCGGGTATCGGCCGTGGCCATGTCCACCAGGTAAACCTTGCGCCCCAGTCGCACCCCGCCGTGGAACACGCTCAGGGTCAAAAACAGGCCGGCATACAGCCAGGCGCTGCCGATCCAGGGCGAATCGGTCGCCGCCACCAGTGCATATAACAGGATGCCCTGTATCCCGGCTGCCAGCGCGGCCAGCACCATTACCAGGCGGCTGGAATAGTCGCTCAATCTGCCCCACACCGGCGAGCTGAGGCTGCCGGCGATACCGCTGGCGATAATCAGCATGCCCAGCCCGACCAGTCCTTCGGCGGTATTCTGTTGTGCCAGCAGAACGTAAAACGGGGGTGCCAGGGCCACGCTCAGCAACAGGGCCCGGCAAATCACAAAACGCCTGAACAGAACATCGGTTTTGAGCATGCCGAAACTCTGCAGTGCCACGGACAGGGCATCCCCACCGCCTTCGGTGGCGCCTGGCTGCTCGCGAATCGCCGCAAAAAAGCCCATCGCGATAAACCACAACACGGCCCCGCCCGCCAGCAGCCAGGCCAGCACCGCCAGCGGCGCATCACCGGCGAACCATTCCACATAGACCCCAATCGCCAGTACTGCCAGACCGGAAATCCCGGCACTCCAGCCCATCAGGGTGCCGCGCTTGCCTTTGGAAACCGTCTTGCCCAGCACATCCTTGGCCGAGACCGAACACAGGCCGCGCGCCAGCGAGAAGACAATCAACAGGCCCAGTATCGCCCAGCCGGCCACGGTCCCGGACAAGCCGCCCGTTGCCACCGCCATCAGCGCCAGGGCGACACCGGATAACCCCGCACCCAGCAGCCAGACTGTCTTGCGAATCGCCATGCGCCGGATGATAGCCGCTACCACCAGTTGCGGCAGCAGCACCCCCGCCTCGCGAATCGGCACCAGAAACCCGGTAAATGCCGCCGGCGCACCGACACTGGCCAGTAACCAGGGCAAAATGAGTCTTGCACTGGCAATTTCATCCGCAATTTTCCCCAGCAGATTGGCGATGAGATATGAGAAAAAATTACGCGGCTGATCGTTGCACGCCGACTCGGGAATATCCTTGCAGACGCGGGCATCTTCATCACCGGTAATCAAATCGTGCAGGCTGGTGGTGAGGTCTTTGTTACGTTGAGACATAAGATGGCTTTTGAGTGTTGTTGAATGGTGTTGTTGTTCTGTTTGTCATTTATCAGCGCATGTTTAATGAATCAAGTCAGAAACGAAATCAAAGGCCCGAGTCTGCTCGCTCCGTCAGTCAAGATAATTAACAGGTTATTCAAAGGGGCTTGAGCAACGCAACTATACATAGATATTGATCGATAATTTTATAGAAATTAACAATCCAAAAGACCCTTCCTAATCCCCCGCCACCACGGTACTCTCACTTTACCCAAGTATAACACTCGGGATTAACCCGACTGAATACCGACCAATAGAAGAGTGAATGTCACGCCGAGAGGCAGGTAACCCCGTAACACATACGGTAATTACATGAGGCACTGCTTATGCAACTGGATAGCTACTATATCAAACTGACCTGCCTGGCCCTGTTTAACAAGGTGGAGAATCTCGTACAGCAAAGCCTGCGGGGAGACTGGGTTGTCCGCATCCAGTATGGCGTGCCTTCCTCTGCTAACACGCTTAACTGGCAGCAATGGCAAAGCCCGTTCTTTGCTCTGCAGAACGCCAGATCACTCAACGAGGCGATTCTGGCCTGTCGACTGAATTATCCGTTACATCCGGTAAGATTGTATGCCGAAAAAGTTCGCCCCGAATCTCATTTTATCTACTGGATTCATACCCCCGACCATCAGGCACCGCCTCCCGCCGAATCTCTGCCGGAGCCCCGCTACACACAACCGGCACTGATCCCCGATTATCAACAGGCCAAAGCCTCCTGAACTCTGGGGATCAAGTTACTGATAACGCATTAATGGTTTGATCAATAGCAAGCCGGAGCAGGCGGTTTTTTTCCTGGGTGAGGTGTTTTTTTGGTTGAAGGCGTAGGTCAGGTTGCGCGCAGCGCTACCTGACATTCTGCGTATCGGCTACGTATATAGGCAGGAGTGTCACGCAGGCTAACGCCAGCGTGACCTACAGGATTAGCCAGTATTCAGATGCTTTTAGTCTTGCGTGAGGAGGCTTTTTCGGACATCGCGGTGTCTTGTTTGATCAAATACTGAGTCACCTCCGGCCACATAGTAATGATGCGTTCGCGCATCTGCGGCTCGAGTTCCCTGGCAAAGTCGACAAATGCCCTGGCAACCAGCGACAGCTCCTTGGCTTTGGGATAGACCAGATACCATTGACGCATGATGGGAAAGCCTTCCACATCCAGAATGGCAACCGGCCCGTCGATACCTTCGAGCGTCAAGGTATGTAGCGACAGTACCGACAGACCGAGTCCGCCCACGATGGCATGTTTGATCGCCTCGTTGCTCCCCAGTTCCATTTTTACCCGGGGCCGCAATTTATGTTCGTCGAACTTGCGTAACATGGCATCACGAATGCCCGAGCCGGGCTCACGCAGGATAAAAGGTTCCTCGGCAATCCGCTCCAGGGGAATGTTCTTTTCGCTGACCAGCGGATGATTCCGCGGCGCCATCACCACCAGGGGATTGGGGGCAATAGGGATGGCCACCATCTCCATCTCGTCGGACGGCGCCTGTCCCATTATATAAAGGTCATCCTCGTTGGCGCGCATGCGCTCGATGATCCGGTCCCGGTTGGTCACTTTCAGGGCAACATCAATACCGGGATACAGCACACTGAACTCGCCCAGCACTTCCGGGGCGAAATACTTGGCCGTGGTAATCGCCCCCAGGCGCAGGCGGCCGCGACGCATGCCCTTGAGGTCGGAAATCTTCATCTCCAGGTTTGACATGACCTGAAAAATACCCCGGCAAGCCTCGTACACTTCCATGCCGGCCTCGGTCGGCTCGACATTGCGCCCGACGTGCTCGAACAGCGGCAGGCCGATGACGTCGGTTAACTTCTTGATCTGCATGGAGACCGTGGGCTGGGTCAGAAACAACTCCTCGGCCGCACGGGTAAAACTGCCCAGCCGGACAATCGTTTCAAACACCTGTAACTGGCGCAGGGTCGCGTGACGGATCAGAAAATCCGGTATGGCGCCAGGCGGCGTATAGGTATGGTCGGAGGAATTGGCCATTTCTCCATTCTTATATCGCGCGCGCTTTGACTTGTCTACAGGTCGGGGCATATTTCACCTCATAAAAGATGGTTGGCAACACCACGGTATGGCGCCCTGCCGTCACGCTCCGGAAAATTCACCACACCCCGATTGAAGCGCTCCTCCAGCGTTTCCAGCGCGGTTTGCTTGTCGGCAAAAAACGCGTCCTCTCCCAGCTCATCAACCAGGCCGCTGCTTTGCATGACCTGCATGACCTGATGTTTGAGACTGCTGAACATGAGTTGCACGTCAGTCTCTTTCAGGCGCCGGGCGATCTCACGGACTTTTTCTTCCCCGGAGGCATCGATCTCGTTGATACTGCTGCCGATCACCAGAATGGCTCTCGCCCTGGGGAAATCGCTCAGTGCCTCGAGGATCATATCCTCGAAATAGGCCACATTGATAAAGGTCAGCGATCCATCGAAGCGAACCGGTACGAAGAATTCACTCATCGGTTCGAGATGGTGTGCATCGATCCCGCCCAGTGTTCCGTCGACCTTGCGACTGACGATCTCGGCCCGGGGCCGCATGATCCGGATCAGGTAATGTAAAACAGTCAGCACGACACCCAGTAATATCCCGTTGGCAATCGCCGGTGCCATTAGCAGGGTCGCCACAAAGGTAATCACACCAATGGAGGCACTGACACGATCCACACGCCAGGCCTGTAACAGAGGCCTGATCCGGATCAGACTGAATACCGCCATCATCACGATCACCGCCAGCACGGCCTGTGGCAGGTGATAGAGATACGTCGTGAAAAACAGCAGGACCAGTACCACCGCAATCGCACTGATAATGGCAAACATGCCGGTCCGCGCCCCGGTTCGGGCGGCCACCGCCGAGCGCGAAAACGATCCGCTCACCGTATAGGAACTGAAAAAACTGCCGGCAATATTGGCCAGACCCTGCCCGACCAGCTCCTTGCTGGTATCAACGCGCTCGCCGGTGGTACTGGCGATCGCCTTGGAGATGGAAGTCGCTTCCATAAACCCGATCAGCGCCATCACCAGTGCTGCCGGCAACAATGTAAGAATCAGGTCCCATTTGAGTGTCGGCACATCAAACTCGGGCAACCCTTCGGGGATCGTACCGACCACGGCGCCGCCGGAAGACAGCACTACCTGATTGTCCTCTATACCACTAAATCGCCAGCTTTCGTCGTCGCCACTCACGTTCTGCGGCAGAGACTCTTCTGGATAAAACAGACGCTGTCCATCATCGCGCTCAACCCCTTGCAGGGTCATCTTGTGCAGTTCAACACGCCGTAACGTATTCTCCTTTTTCAGGAGTTTCAGTTCATGATCGCGAACCGATACAGTTGCACGTAATGCTGCCGCCTTCTCGATATTCTCAAGCCCGCCCTGTTGCTCGAGCTTGTTGGCCTGTTGATTGAGCCCGGCTATCTCATCAGTCAGTGTTTCGATACGTCGTTCGGCCTGGCCATATGCCTTCATCGTGGTCACGGTTTCCGCGTCCTGGATCTGCTCCATCGTCGCCGTGGTCTTGTTTTCATACGAGACCAGCGCGCTGACAAGCGTGGTCACCACCACCGCGATGAGCACGCCCGGCAGGGCGGGAAGTTTCTTTTTCAGGGCGAAAATAAGCAAAAAGGCACCCAGGGCGAACAATAGCGTTGCCACGTGCAGGGACGGTAATTGCATAACTACCCGCCACAGATCGACCAGGTAGGACTCGGTGCGGGGAAACGGCACACCGATTACTTTGCTTAATTGTGACAGACCAATGATGAGCGCGGCGGCATTGGTGAAGCCGATGATCACCGGGCTGGAAAGCAGATTGACGATCGCCCCGAGGCGAAACAGTCCCAGCGCCAGGCGCAGGATACCCACCATTAACGCCAGCATCACCGACAGTTCGATAAAATCCGCACTGCCCGGACTGGCCAGAGGAATCAGTGCCGCCGCCGACATCAACGAGAGCATGGCTACCGGCCCGGTGTGCAGCTGACTGGAGGAGCCCCACAAAGAGGCCACAATCACCGGCACGAACGACGCATATAACCCATAAACCACCGGCAGACCGGCCAGCTGCGCATAGGCCATACTCTGCGGTACCAGCACCAGGGCAACCGTAATTCCCGCAATCAGATCCGCGCGGATTGTCTCGCGGTTCATCGGGAACCAGCGCAGGAACGGAAACAATGTAGTCAACCAGGCCTGCATATCGACTTTACTCCATCGCCTCTGAATACTTATCGGGCCCAAGCACTGATACCTCGGAGACGAAAACCGTCAGGTGATAACCCTTGTTAATCAATTGTTCGAGATCATCCAGTAACGCACTCAACCGCTCTGGAGGCATAATCACGTGAAACTTGATATTGGTGTCGATATCCAGCATGCCGGACTGTTCACCACTGGAGCCGGCACCCCGGGCCCGAACAATCGTGTACCCGCTGGCACCCCGGTTACGAACCCGTGCAACCAGGTGATCTTCCAGTACATCGCTGGTAATGACCGTCACCAGTTTTTCAGGAAAAAGCCTGTGCATCTTCAAGCCCTCCTCGATTAGCCCACGATCCGCTCGGCCAGAGCGTGGTAAAGGGGTATGCCAATAATCACGTTAAAAGGAAACGTGATACCCAGCGACAATGTCAGGTAGAACGAGGGGTTGGCCTCCGGCACCGCCAGACGCATTGCCGGCGGCACCGCGATGTACGAGGCACTGGCGCCCAGCACACCGACCAGCAACGTTCCGCCAACACTCATATCCAGCACCTGGCCACCAACAAGCAGCCCGATAACGCCACCGATCAGCGGCATGACGATACCAAACACCAGCAACACCGCGCCGACTTTGCGAAACTCACGAATTCGTCGCGCCGCTTCCATGCCCATTTCAAACAGGAACAGGCACAGCACTCCCATGAAGATGTCATCGATAAACGGCGACAATTTCTCCATGCTGGCAGGACCCGCAACAGCCCCGATGATCATCGAACCGATCAGCAGGATTACACTGCCGTTGGTAAAGGCTTCATGCAGCAAACTACCCAGCTGCCCGTTGCCCATCCCGCCCTGCTGCAGTACCGCGGCACCACCGCCATTTGCCGTTATACCCAGTCGTTGTCGAGACCAGGAAGCCAGCAACAGGCCTACAATAATCGCCGGCGACTCCATCACCGCCAGCATGATGACCGGGTAACTTTCATAACTAATACCCAGGTTATCCAGGTAGGCGATAGCTGTCAGAAAGGTACCGGCACTTACCGAACCATAATGCGCGGCGATTGCCGCCGCATTCATGCGATCGACCTTACGAGTCACGAGCAATAGACCGTAACCGATCAGCGGTAAAGCAAACCCGAGAATGATGGCCCATAAAACGGAATTGAATGCTGTGGCGAGATCAGCTTTGCCAAGGGCGTAACCTCCATGCAGCCCGATTGCCATCAACAGATAAATGGATAATACCTTGGCCAGATCAGGTGGGACGCGCAGATCGGATTTTATGGCCCTGGCAAAAAGACCAAGCGCAAAGAACAGCACAGCCGGGATGAGTAAATTACTGAGAGCTGACATTGCTTAGACCCTCTTTAACCGTCTTTCATACCAGTATGTGCTGCTTTTGGCGTATGAGACTAATCGATATTACCCGGCTGATTGATTGACTAACATCGATACATAAACTGACTTTAATCCGGCCAGACGCGTCTTTTCCTGGACTGATAGGCGTCGACATCAATGCTGTTATCCGTTTTCGGTTTTGACGGTTTCTTTGCCGCCCTGGCAGATTTATTGCCTGATGCGGCAGGCTGGGTTTTGTCCGGCTCAGTTTTTTCAGCTGTCGGTTTGGCCTGCTCTTTGTCCGCAGAACCTGACTTGGTTTTACGCATGGAATCCACCAGCTTTTCCCGCGTTTTGTCACTCTCGCTCATGAGGGCACTACCTCCCGAATCAGTTGATTGAGTTCGCTCACCGCATCGGCACCCCGACGCCCCATCTCATACACGCTTTTACCTTCCAGTACGCTGCTGCGATAAATAGCACGCCGACGAATCGGTGTTTCGGCAACCGGAATGTCGATTTCCGCTACCGCTTCACGAACCAGTCGCGATAAGGTGGTGCGGGGCTCGAGTTGATTGATGATCAGCCAGGCTGACAGCTGTGAGTTGACCTGTTTTGCCAGCTCAACCGCTTGCTCGATATGTACTGTTGCCCACAGATCGACCGGCGAGGGTTGCACCGGTATCAGGGCAACATCGCAAGCCCGCAGAGCTTCGTGCGTCTGTGGCGCCTGAACAGAAGGAGGACAATCCACGACCACATGATGATATTGCCGCGCCATGGTGGCGATCGCCTCGTCCAGTGACTCGCCGGCCACCACCACGGGCAAGCGATTATCACCGATCACCCGCCATTGCACCGAGGAGCCCTGCGGATCGGCATCCATCAATACGGTATCCGCCTGTTCGGCCAATGCCACGGCCAGATTGATGGACAATGTTGTCTTGCCGGCACCGCCTTTGTTTCCCACCAGAGCGATGACGGACATCCTGCCAGCTCCTAGTGTGTCCCTTGCTCTTTTTCAAGCAAGGCATCATATTCAGCGGCCAGGCGGCGTTGTTGTTCGCCCAGCTCATTGCTCTGTTCATCCGCATGGATGGTCACGTTGACGTAGTCGCGACCGAAACCCATGTCGGGATACAGACCTTCACGCTCGGAAACATCCGCAGCGCGATCGAGAAAATCTCGCAGGCTCTGGTAATCGGCAAAATCATAACGCCGTTCCAGGCGAGCGGGTCGGATACGTTCCTGCCATTGTTGACTCATGGTTCGCCTCCGTTAAAAAGTGGCGCGTGTCTTGTTGACGTTCACGCCGGGTTGTTCCAGTTCATTCAGCCATTTCACCAGGTCGGCGGCATGGCCTTGCTCCTCTGCGAGGAGTTGTTCAAAAAACAGCCGGTTATCATGATCACCGCTGCGCGCACAGTGCTGTGTCGCCTCGGTATACAACCGGATCAGTTCGTTTTCAAATGCATGATTGTGCTGCAACAGTTCCTGCAGACTGCGGCCAAGTTTAGGCGGGCGCAGTTGCGAGGCATTGGGTGCCACGCCGAGGGCGAGCATGCGGCCGATAATCCGGTCCGCATGCGCCATTTCCTCACTGGCCTCGTTGCTGAAACGTTTGGATACCTCGGTCAGCCCCCAGGTCGCGACAAGTCGTGCCTGAGTGGTGTACAGCTGGACCGCCGAGAGTTCGAGACTCAGGGCCCTGCCGAGATAACCCAATACGCGTTGATCAGCGTTGGCGTGCAGCATGACGACGGTTCAGTCAGCGTCAACCAATCATTCAACTGCGCGTTGTGCCGTTACCGGCATCGCCGAGAATAGGCTCGACTTCGCGATGCGGCCGGGCAATGATGTGAGCAGCCACCAGGCCATCGCCTACGCGCTCGCAGGCATCCGCACCCGCACGCACGGCTGCATTCACCGCGCCGGTTTCACCGCGCACGAGGACAGTGACATAACCGCCGCCGACAAATTCCCGCCCCAGCAGGCGAACCTCTGCCGCTTTGGTCATGGCATCCGCCGCCTCGATGGCGGGTACCAGTCCACGCGTTTCAATCATGCCCAGTGCTATGCCGTAGTGTTCGTTGGCCATGGTGTATTACTCCTCAAGTCAGTTGAATATAAAGCCTGTTATCAGGCTGCAGCCTTGCTGCTGCCACCTGTCGGCAGAACCGGCTCAACTTCACGGTGCGGACGGGCAATGATGTGTGCCGCTACCAGACCGTCACCTACACGTTCGCATGCATCGGCGCCAGCACGAACCGCTGCGTTAACCGCACCGGTTTCACCGCGAACCAGAACAGTGACATAACCGCCGCCAACGAATTCACGTCCGATCAGACGTACTTCTGCTGCCTTGGTCATAGCATCTGCTGCTTCGATGGCGGGAACCAGCCCGCGTGTCTCGATCATGCCGAGTGCAATGCCGTAGTTATCGTTTGCCATCTTTCTATCTCCTACTCTATTGACATGGTTGTTGAACTGTAAAAATCGCTACAACGCCTGTTCCGTTGTCTCGCCCTTCCCGGTTGACCGCGTCTCGTCAGCCCCCCAGAAATCGATGATCCCGCCAATGGTGAGATCAGTCAGGATCTCAAAGTCACCAGCGGCATAACGTGCGGCCGATCCACTCACCGTGAACACCCAGTTGCCCTCGCGCGCACCGACAGTATCTACCGCCACATGGCGTTGTCCCTGTTCGTCGCGCAAAATCCGCAAACTGCTCTGTTTGAGCCCGTCAACCCGACGGGTACAAACCAGCGGTGCTTCGACCTGCAAAATATCCACTACGCACTCTCTCCCTCGGGTGGCCAGTGGTCGATGATCCCGACAATCGTCAGGTCACTCGGATACTCCTTGCTACCCGCCGCGTCCCGTGCCGCGGAACTGCCGACACAAATCACCCAGTCACCAGGGATACAGCCCACAGCATCCACGGCAACCAGCATTGAACTGCCGTCCCGCACGACCTGCATGTGCTTGTGCTCCAGACCGGGGATACGGTTGGTGGCAACCAGCGGCCGTTCAACCTGGCAGATCTTCATCAGTGAGCCTCCTCAGTAACTTCATCCTTTACCGATGTCCCAATCACCTCGATCCGTTCACCGGCATGACAATCACGTATGACCTGCAGTGTGTGCAGCAAGCCGGTTCTGGCCAGATCCGCATATCGCGCACTCAGGGCCGCATCGACACGCCGACAATGATCAATCGCCCGCTCGCGTGCCCCGGGTACCTGGCCGTGGTAGTCAAAACGCACTACAACCGGTACCGGCAGGCTATGAGAGACATTCAGCTTGCTGAATATTTTGATCCCCACATCCAGATCGGCGGCCGCCTCTTCAACGGTTTGCATATACGCAAAATAGGTCAGGTTGCGTAACTGCACTTCCTCAAATCCGATACCGGCGCCGATAAACCGTTCGGCATGACCAATGTCCTGGTAACGGCCGTTGTGGTACTGGCGCACATACTCGATCTGCGAGAGGTTGTTGATCAGTAAATGGGCCATCAACTTCTGCATGCCCTCACTCATCTCGCCTCCGGCCTGCCGGACCTGACCATCAATATACTCGTCAGCCTGCGCGCGGCTCATCGACAGAGTCGCGTCAAACAATTCCGCCGCATCCAGATAACGCTTGAGATCGATCTCGCCATGGCGATCCGGCATGTGGATGCGAATTGCATCGCTGTCGGTATCCAACCCGATCAGCATCAGATCGATCGAGGCGCCACAGCAAAAACTGTTTTCCACCGCGGTCTGAAACGCTTTGAGCTGTTCCAGCCCGCCCTGCGCCGCGCGCCCCGCATCAGAGCCGTGTGCCGCGCAACCTTCATGCTCGGGATCGCCGGAGCTGAAGTGATAGACCACAGTTTTCAGATAACGCGTGGACATATCAGCGGTCGTCGGCTTGCCTTCCCGAAACCGTTGCAATTCGGTTTCGGTCCATTTCTCGATGCTGTCTTCAATATCAAACATGGCGCCCGCGTAGGACTTGCGACGCACTGCTTTATGCGGCAGACGCAATACATAACTGATTACGTGTGCCAGGCGACCATCCGCACACGGTGAGATGTCCAGTGTGTGAAAGCCGCACTCGATTAAAAAAGTCTGGAATTCCGTTTCCAGACGACTTAGGAAGTCGTTTGCAAAAAAATCATCGCAAAATCGCTGGTACGTCTGGAACACACACCAGGCAAACAGCCGGCGCATGTCCAGTTGGGTTACCCAGGCATCGGCCAGGATATCCCCGGGTAATTCAAAACCGAGTTGTTCCTTCGCCAGCGCCTGGGCGCGTCGTTCAAAATCGGCCTCGTGTTGCAGGCCGGAAATCTGTTTCAACGTCGGCACGACGGCATCAAAAGCCGCTTTGGTGCGCTGCTCGTAATCAAACAACTGCGCGTTCTCGCTGGCATTGGCCAGCGGGTGCTGGCCCGCTTTGACCGGTACCGGGGTCATCCGCATTGTATTGCGTGGTTTTGCCGGCTTCGCGCCATCGTCATTCTTTACGCGCGGGGCTGTTTCGGCCCCACGCGCACCCGGACGCCCCGGCGGTGCGGTCGGCACCCAGCGGTTCGAACGGTTTGACTGACGGCGTGAACTCAACATACTGATTCATCGCGCGGGATTAACCGCGGGCGCCTCCGGAATAGGTAATGAATGAGCCTTTTTCCGTGTTCCCACTGCCGCCGGTTACCGGACTTATCGGCTCGGGAATATCTTCATTGCGTTTCGGCTCCGGTTTCATCTGCATGGCACTGTTAGCACGCCCACCCTGACGGGTCGGATTACGCTTGGTCGCGGTCATGCCTTCGGTCCCGGTGACCCGGTCACCGCGATCCCAGTCGTCGCCGGTGATCTTCAAACCGGCCTCGATCCCTTCACCACTGATCCGCGATTTGACACGGCCCTGGACCTGCTGGGCTGTTTCCGGCATCGGCGCGGGCGCTGGTTCGGCGTTATGCCCCCTGCCGAAGCGGGCCTCCTCGGTGCCGGTCACCTTGCCGCCGGCCATGCCGAACGGGCCGGTGATCTTGCCCTGTTCATAACGGTTGCCGGTCACATCAAAATGCTCGTCGCCCTGACTGGCATGCACCGGGCTCTGCACACTGAACTTGCCCCACGGGGTTTCGCCCAGCTGTTGCGGAAAATCGGGGCTGCCCGGTTCAGCCGGCACCGACGGACAGGCCTCGGCGTACTGGTCCGCACCGACATACGGCGTACCACTCACGGATTCGCACAGCCCCTTGTCGGCGCCGGTCAAATGCCCGTTCAGGCCCGGCTGAATGCCGGTCATTACCGAACCGGGCGTGCTGCGCTGCTGACGATAGCGAGCCGACGCCAGGGTGGTCTCCTCCGGCTTGCAATAGTTGCTGAACTGTTCCAGTCCGGCATACGGGGTGCCGGTCACGGACTTGCAGGTGCCCGGTTCATCGCCGGTCATGCGCGTGGAACGGCCGGTCAGGGTGCCGGAGACGGACCTGCCATGGAATGTCTGGGTAAAACCGACTTTTTGATCCTGCGGTTTCGGCGCCTTGCCGCAAAAACCCTGGTACTGTTCCTTGCCGACATAGTCGTCACCGGTCACCAGCTTGCAGGTCCCCGGCTCATCACCGGTCACCCGTTCCGAACGCCCCACCTGGGTGCCGGTCATACTGCCGCCGCGCAGCGTCTGGCTGGTGCCGACTTTCATCGGTGACTTGCCGTTGCCTTTTTGCATGTACTGGCTGCCGGTCAGTTCCCGTCCGGCACCTCTTTC
This sequence comes from Thiohalophilus sp., assembly GCF_034521165.1. NCBI lineage: Bacteria > Pseudomonadati > Pseudomonadota > Gammaproteobacteria > Thiohalomonadales > Thiohalophilaceae > Thiohalophilus > Thiohalophilus sp. The sequence continues at coordinate 126,989 of NZ_JAXHMV010000013.1, read as the reverse complement.
ATCACCGGTGACATGCGAGGAACGCCCCACGTTGTTACCACTGACGGTCTGCCCCTGGCGAGTTTGCGAGCTGGTGATCTTGTTAGGAACACCGCCGCTCGAGGCACTGCAAAACGTCTCGGTCTGATCGGCACCGATGTATTCCACGCCGGTCACATTCTTGCAGGTGCCGGGCTCGTTACCGGTCACGCGGGAACTGCGGCCGACGATACTGCCGGTCAGGGTCTGGCCGTGGCCGGTCTGGCTCTGGCCCACTTTCCAGGGGGCATCGGTTGCCGCGCCGGTTTCGCTGCTGACGTAATCCTTACCCGGCCGCATACGACCGACCGGTTCGGCTTTTTTCCTGCCGGCATTGCCGTTTTTACACCGATCGGCACGCACTTTCTTGGCCAGCTCCCGGCCGCTCAGTTTCGGGTTGGCAGCGCGCGCGGTTTGCGCCTCGCTCATGCCATTGCCATTGAGCCCGGCCTTGCCCCGCGAGGCCATCGCCTGACGTCGCGCCAGCGCCACTGCGCGGCTGCTATTCATATTGATATTCGGCGCCTTGACCCGGGCGCGAATTTTCGCCGACGGCTTGTTTTCACTCCGGGGAGATTGTGTATCGGCGTGCGAGGACGATTCGGCACGGGCGCTATCACCCTTGCAGCTGCAATCGCCCTTGGCCCGCAACTCGGTCGACTGATCGCCTCCGGCCGGATTGGCCGGCGCGGCCTGCGTCGCCGTGGCGTTGGCCGGAGCGCTGCGGGTACGGTCGGTATCCTTGAGCGCGGCCTTGCCCCGGCTCGACATTGCCTCACGTCGTGCTTTGGAAGCTGCGCGTGCTGTGTTGTTCTGTGCAGTCTGTGCCATCGTAAACCCCGTCACATCGATACTGGTTTTTCGTAAGCCTGTTCGTAACCTTGTTCTTAAATGGGGGTCCGATCACATTACCGGATCCCCGTTTCTTGCTGTGTTTGCTCAGCGTCCTTCAAAGACCACAAAAGCGTGTCCCTGGGTCTGGCTGTAGCTGTCGTAACCGATTAGCTTGATGTGATGATCGGGATAGGTCCGGTGGCAGGCTTCCAGTTCATCCAGCACGCTTTGCAGGTTGGTTTCACCGAAGAACGGCAGTTTCCACATGGTCCAGTAATGGTTCATGGCACCGCTGGGATGCTCGTGTTCGATCGCCGGTGCCCAGCCATTGGCCAGAATGTACGCGATCTGTTCCTGGATCTCCTCGGCGGTCAGTTTGGGCAGAAAGCCGAAGGTTTCGAGTGTCTGGGCAGTCTGGAAGTCACCCGCTTCATACATACTCATAATTGTTTTCCTCGTATCGATTCGCTATCAGTTTGTTTCGTCCGGGCTGGACGGGCTTAGCCCACGTCCAGTTTGTCCACGGTTTCGAATTCGAACTTGATCTCTTTCCAGGTTTCCAGCGCAATCGCCAGTTCCGGGCTGGTTTTTGCGGCATCCATAAGAATGTCACGCGCTTCTTTTTCGACTTCACGACCCTGGTTACGCGCCTTGACACAGGCTTCCAGCGCGACACGGTTGGCCGCGGCGCCGGCCGCGTTGCCCCACGGATGCCCCTGGGTACCACCACCGAATTGCAATAATGAATCGTCACCGAAGATGGCGAGCAGTGCCGGCATGTGCCAGACATGGATACCGCCCGAGGCCACGGCGAAGACGCCGGGCAGGGAACCCCAGTCCTGATCGAAAAACACGCCGCGCGAGCGATCTTCGGGAACGAACGATTCACGCAACTGATCCACAAAGCCGAGCGTGGAGGCGCGATCGCCTTCCAGCTTGCCGACCACGGTACCGGTATGCAGCTGATCACCACCGGACAGACGCAGGCACTTGGCCAGCACGCGATAGTGAATACCGTGTTTCGGATGGCGGTCGATAACCGCGTGCATGGCACGATGGACGTGCAACAGCATGCCGTTCTTGCGACACCAGTTGGCCAGACCCGTGTGGGCGGTAAAGCCGCCGGTCAGAAAGTCGTGCATGAGGATCGGGCTGCCGACTTCCTTGGCGAATTCGGCACGCTCGTACATGTCTTCCGGGGTCGGCGCGGTCACGTTCAGGTAATGCCCCTTGCGCTCGCCGGTTTCCTGCTGGGCTTTCTGGATGGCTTCGCCGACAAATTCGTAGCGATCGCGCCAGCGCATGAACGGCTGGGAGTTGACGTTCTCGTCATCCTTGGTCATATCCAGACCGCCGCGCAGGCATTCATAAACCGCGCGACCGTAGTTCTTGGCGGACATCCCCAGTTTGGGCTTGATGGTTGCACCCAGCAACGGACGGCCGTACTTGTTCAGGCGATCACGTTCAACCTGAATGCCGGCCGGCGGACCGCCGCAGGTTTTGATGTAAGCGATCGGAAAACGCAGATCTTCCAGACGCAGATGCTTGAGGGCCTTGAAACCGAAGACGTTACCGACCAGCGAGGTCAGCACGTTGGTCATCGAGTTTTCCTCGAACAGATCGATCGGATAGGCGACAAACGCATAGAAGGATTCCGAGTCACCGGGCACGTCTTCAATCCGGTAAGCACGGCCCTTGTAGTATTCCAGATCGGTCAATAATTCGGACCAGACGGCACTCCAGGTCCCGGTGGAAGACTCGGCGGCCACGGCAGCGGCAACCTCTTCGCGAGGCACGCCGGGCTGGCCGGTGACCTTGAAACAGGCCAACAAGTCCGTATCCAGCGGGACATAATCCGGGGTCCAATAACTATCGCGGTATTCTTTTACACCCGCTTCATAGGCTTTTGACATGATCTACTCCTGCTTCGGTTGCTGATATTTCAGTTCGCTGCAAATTCTGTTTGGGTAGTCAAAGCTTAGGGAGCCGGTTTATTTGATACAAATCGATATTTTCTTCGTTATCGATAGATGATTTGCTATACCATCGACATCGACTTTCAAACCCATCGATCAATATCTATATATACCTGTATCCTGCCCTGACTTCTGATTTCCAACCGCAGTCTTTGCGTGTTTATCTCTCCCGGTATTCCCGGGCCTGTGTGATGATTGTTCACCTGTCATCTTCAGGTGTACTGCTTTACCGGTTGTCAAACCCGTGCCGCATTTGCCGGGTTTTTTCCAGCATGCGATAGGTGGAACGGTTATTGTTAAAGCGCGGCACATCATGCAGCACCACCCAGCCGATCTCATGGGACTCGTCATTGCCCGGAATCGACAGGCTGTCATCGACTTCCACCAGAAACCGGATATCGATATGTTCGTGGGCCGGTGCATCGGCCGTCGCGGGCGTCCAGTGGATATCCACGTCAAAGATCGCCTCGCTCAATAATCTGACCTGCGATGGATCGATACCGCTCTCCTCGGCCGTCTCACGCAACGCGACGCGCAGAATATCGGCATCGCCATCGGCATGGCCGCCGGGCTGGAACCATTGATCCAGCTTGCGATGGTGCAGCATCAGCACATGCGAACGATCCGGGCTGACCACCCAGGCCGACCCGGTCACGTGGGTCGGTAGCAGTTCGCGCTCGAAGCAGTCCGGATGCTGTTCAACGAAGGCGATCGCGCGCCGCACAAAACCCGACTCGTCCATGAAACGGGTCCGATGTTCATCAAGCAGACGCAGCAGTTCCTGGCGATGCATCAGCGCGATCCCCATGAAGTCCACGGATGTTGCACGGCATTGATGGCTGCCGCCGCGGCCTCGTCCACATCCGCCTCGCGCCCGGAGAGGGTCAGACGCCCGAAGGCACCCACCGCGCGCGCATCGATCAGGGTGATATTGGCGGCTTTCTCCGCCTGGTTGGCAGCATAGATGATGTAACCGGCCGGCTCGGCCTCGAGAATGAACATGCTCTGATCGGGCAGAATCATCGAGCCCTTGCGGTCCTGGCGGTTGATCACCACGGTGTGATCGGGTGTCATGCCGCGGATGGTTTCCTGCCAGGCAATCTTGCAGGGTTCGGGATTGGTAGCGGCCTTATCCAGATGGTTGAGTATCACCCGCCCCGATTCTTCCACATCGCTTTGATCGCGATGGTGAATCACCATCGAGCCATAGGCACGCTCCACCACCTGCTGGGCCAGATGCACGCGCGTCGCCTTGAGCGCCATGTCGGTGAGACGATGTACCGCCATCCCCGGTGAGACCTCCACCCACAGGCAGGCATTACCCGGCGAGGGTGGAAAGCCCTGCGACACAGTCGCCATGTATTCCGCCAGTTGTGGCTGCAGGGAGTCGATATAAACGTAGGTTCGTAGTGTAATCATGTACCGCGCGCTCGCCACTGCCCTGCAAAGCCAGAATGAGGCAGAAGCTTAAAAACCCCGGTACTTCAATACAAATCGATAATATCGACGTTTCTGATAGACGATGTTCTATGCATTAAACCCGCGTGATGAGTCTGGACAAATATCCGGAGCCGCTTAACTATATAAATAAGCATGCATTGGAAAATGTTCATTGCGTTGACCAGACGGATTGTTGCGCTTTGCGTGCAATGAGTGCCAACACGGACATGATTGCGAGGAACGGGCGACGAAGGAATCGCCACAAATCTCCGGAGAATATCGGTTCAGATGGAGTGCCGGATCCGCTTCGCTTTATCCGGCCTGCCGGTTTAACCTTGCAGGGTGGAACAGGCCACAGGCGGATCCACCTTACATCGGTTCAGTCGGCGTAATAGCGGGAATAGCTGGCCGGGTCCATGTCGATCACCTCGGCGGTGATAGCCGCCACACCCAACTCCAGCTCACGCAGCGTCGCAACCACGGCCTCGGACAGTTGCTTTTTCTGTGCACCCGTGCGCCCGGCGTGGATCCGGCAACGCACACAGACAAAACCCTTGCCTTCAACCCCCATCCGATATGCCGTGATCGGGATCGCACGGGATTTGATATTCGCCGTCTCGAACAGGCCGGAATCAAGCGCCGCCCCGAACACGGCATCGGCCATGGTCTGCGCCTGGCGTTCGTCCAGACAGTCTGCGCTGTATTCAATGATCAAGTGCGGCATGCGTCTCTCCCGAATAACTGTGACAACGTCATAATCAGACAGTTAAATCTGAATAAGTATTCCAAACCTCAAGGGGTTTGTTTAACAGATTGCCTGATTTACTCGCAATGACTTCCCTGTTTAGCGTCAATGCGAGAGAGAACGAGACAAAGCACTCTCAGTGGGCGAATATTCAAAATACGTACTTAGTTTTTCTTGCCCCAGATATCTTCCAGACGACTGTCACGCCCACAAGTCAGGCGGTAGAACTTGTAACGCAGGGGCGACTTCTTGTAGTAGTCCTGGTGGTGGCTCTCGCTGCCTTTAATGGGCCAGAACGTGCCAGCTTCAAGGATCGGTGTGACTACTTTTTTATCGGGAAACTGTTCGACCACTTTCTGGCGCGAGGCTTCGGCCAGGCGCCGCTGCCGATCATTGGCAACGAAGATGGCACTTAAATAGGAATGTCCCTTGTCGCAGAATTGCCCCTGATCATCGAATGGATCGATATTCACCCAGTAATGATCCAGCAGATCCTGGTAACTGACCACCTCGGGATCGTAGATCACCCGCACCGCTTCATAATGGCCTTCATGATTGCCCCTGTAAGTCGGGTTCTTGATTTCACCACCGGTAAAGCCCGAGATAACTTCGGAAACCCCGTCGAGCTTTTCAAAATCCGCTTCCATGCACCAGAAACAGCCCCCGGCGAAAACAGCTTCATCGGCCAGCGCCGAAGAGAACGGAAAAACTGTAATAAATAAAAATACCAGGATTTTATGATGCATGGTGTTCACCTCTGCATGGACAGGTTCCGGGTCAATAACTCCCGGGTTCTGTGGGAGGGCCTTTCAGGCGCGACTCTCGAACCGGGCAGGTCGCCGCTAAAAGCGCCTCCCACAGCCCTTCGGGCGGGAGCTATAAATCCTCGTACCTCGTACCTCGTAACTCGTCCCTGCCCGAAGGGCCGCGAAGGGCCGCGGAGGGCCATCACTGCTGTTTGATAAAGCTCTCCAGCTCGCGCCCGAAGGATTCCACTTCCTTTAATAGACCGGCTTTACCCGCATCCAGTTCCCCGTCATTTCGCAATGCCTCGATTTCGCTATAAAAATCCTTGAAACTCAGGAACCCGGCTTCCCCTTCGACCAGCCGGGCCCGGCAATGCTCCAGCCACTGGGCCTGCTCATCGGGACTCAGACTCTCGGGATAATTGCGCGCCCGGTAGCGAAACAGCATCTCCGGCAGACGCTTGTCGCCAAAACTCCAGGTCTGCTCGCCCAGTTCCTCGGGCGAGGTATCGTGAATCCGCTGCATCAACGCCTTGTCCTTGTCGTCGAAAAACCCGCCGGCATAAATCATCAGGTCGGGCTCCTCGACCGGTTCAAACTGGCGCGGCTCGAACATCTTGGCCAGTTTCTGCGCGATGCTCTTACGCTGATTAAGCAGGGTCTGGCGATGCTGTTTGCATTTCATGATATCGATATTGAGTCGCTTGGCGGCCGCCCCGTCCAGCGTCGAAGTCGGCGCAATCACCGGACACTTGTTGATCAACAACTGCTTTAATGCCGGACGCTCCACGCCCTCGGGCAGATCGTCATTGGCCGTATACAGTCGTTCGACCAGGGTCCTGGCGCTGTGATCCAGCAGCAGCGACGGATCCTGGCCCAGATCGAACACGATGATGCTGTTCTTGTTGGTGGGGTGCGCGGCGATCGGCACGACCATACGGGTATTGCCGTGGTCACTGCCATACATGCCGGAAGTATGCAGGATCGGCGTCATATCCTTGAGATCGATATACTTGAGTACTTCCTGCTTGCGCCGCAACTGATAGAAAAAATCAAACAGATTCGGCTGATGCTGTTTGAGCAGCCGCGCGATACCCAGCGTGGCATACACATCGGCCAGTGCGTCATGCGCCTGACCATGCTCGATGCCATTGGCCACGCTCAGCTCATCGAGTTTGTAGCTGGGTCGATCGGCATCTTGCCGCTGCGGCCAGTTGATCCCCTCCGGACGCAGGTCATGACAGGCACGCACCACGTCGATCAGATCCCAGCGGGAGTTGCTGTTCTGCCATTCCCGTCCGTAGGGATCGTACAGATTGCGATACAGGGTATTGCGGGTCACCTCATCGTCGAACCGGATCGAGTTATAACCCACACCACAGGTGCCCGGCTGCGACAGCTCCGCCAGGATACGGCTGATAAACTCGGTCTCGGGCAGCCCCTGTTCCAGCGCCTGCTGCGGGGTGATCCCGGTGATCAGGGTCGACATGGGATGCGGCAGACTGTCCGGGCTCGGCCGGGCCATGATATTCAGCGGCTCGCCGATGATATTCAGATCCTCGTCCGTGCGGATACCGGCAAACTGCACCGGGCGATCCCGCTGCGGATCCGTGCCAAAGGTTTCGTAATCGTGCCAGTAGAGGGTATTTTGTGCCATGAAACTACCTCAATAAATTCTGTGAGCACACTACCATATTTTATTGTCAGCGTAAGCAACTGATCCATATTGCTTTTTCTTGGCAGGTCCAAAACTGCAAATAAAGTAAAAGTAACACATACCCTGGAATCGCGATCGGGGAATCAATACCGGGACGAGACCCGATGTCGCCAGCACCGACAATCCGGCTGAGATGCCGCAGGAAATCTGGTGAGACAAAAGGGCAGCGCTTCGACAGACAGCAAAGTACTGCCACAAATCAGTGGTTATCCGGCTCTGTTCGACATTCAGGTCACCAGCCGAAAATCACACCCTCAAGGAGGCGATTATAACCTTTATATTGTGCATTACTGGCAGGCACAAACGCATTGGCATTATCCAGAAAACGCGTCAAGGTCGGCTGAATTGCCATCGTACCGATATCCGACAACAGGGCCTTCTGCAGTTTCTCTCGTTCAGCGCTGTTGATACGTTTACTGACAGAGATTACCTGGTTGGGTAACTCCTCAGTTTGGGAGACGATCTTCAGATCTTGCTGCTCATCTTCTTTAAGACGCTTGTTATAAAATATCCTGCGAACGACAAAGGCCGTACAGTCACCATTTTGAAAAGATTGATAGACATCAACCATACTACCAGTAATAGCCCGAATTACCGGCTGCTGTGCCGGATTTCGGAAATAGGCCAGGATACTCATAGTGGACAGATCGGGTGACGCGATGCCACAGACTTTTTTGCCGATCAGATCATCCGGCGAGTTGATCTTCTCGTTATCCGAAGCCGTCAACAAGTAATATTGCAGATTACCCGGCAGTCTCACCAACATATTGTGGCCAAGGTGCTCCATTCTCCAGGAAGCCAGATGCGGACCATCAAACACAATATCGTAATAATCGTTTCGAATATGTCTCTGGTAGCGCATCCAGTCTCCGGGATGCTCGTACATGACAGTCTTTCCGAGAACACTGCTGATATATTCAGCCGTAATTTTATATTGCTGTTTACCATGCGCCTCGGATTCCTCTGGAGGCGCGGTCATAATCAGAACATTATTCGCAAACAATGTTTGAGCAAAACAAAACCCAAAAACAAAAGTAAAAATACGACCTTTCATTATCATCCCTTTTATAATATATATTTTTCTATTCCGTGATTTTAATTATAACAGCCTGGTATTTAAGTCGATTGATACCCTACATTCTTATCCTCTATTGCCGACAGATTGATGGTTAATAAAATATTTTCGAGCAACTTTGTATTATTTAAACGCTTCACAGTTTCCAGCTAATACAATTCGGCGAAAAATAAAGTATAACGCATCCAACCCATTGTCGTATTACACTACTGTAAATCTCTATAAACTGGACGCCCAGATTGCGAGGCATATAGGCGAAGCCTATATGTTGGATTGGTTATTTGAATAATTGCCTGTTTTCCAACCTTAAACACCCAAATAAGACTCAACATATCTGCCTGGGCGCAACACTACCAAATCAGCACATTTGTTCACAATACAATCTATGCACTGGTATGTAACACTGTTTTTTTTGAATACAGCATCCGGTGTTGCACTGATTCGATAAACAGGCAACGGAAGAATATATACTTATCAATGTAATGCTGCTTTACAAATAAACCACACTATTGACTGCCCGTCGAACTCCGAATCTACCCCTCAAACCTGACCGGCTCCTTCCGGTTATCCCGGATCACCACCGTCCCGGCCAGCTTGTCGTGCCAACCCTGTTTTCTTCTGTCAATTCCCACCCAGATCAATCCGAGCAACAAGGGAATGGTCGAAACGTAATAGCCCAGATAACGCCCGATAAACTGCCCCATCGTCGGCTTCCCACCCGTCCTGGCATCAACAATCTTCAACCGCAAAGCCATCTTACCCGGCGTGGCGGACTTGTAGATCCAGAAAACAATCACGGCGACCGCCGGGAAGATATAATTCAGCAACACATCCCATCCACCATGCACCAGCTCCTCGCTCATCCAGTAACCCGGCCCATAAACAGCGTTTAAAATTGGCACGATGATAATCATCACCAGCACCGAATCAATCAACGCCGCGCCGACCCTGATCCAGAAACCGGCATACTCTATCTCATCCATGTCCTGTCCTTCACGATGCCATCATCGCGATCACGTAAAATTTACATTCCGATGCAGGTTAACCAACTCGCCTGATTATCAGCCGAAAATAAATCTGTCACCTTTTCTCCAATCAGCCGAAAATAAATCTGTCACCTTTTCTCCATGGCGGGAAGCTTTAACGCATAATTCTCCAGCGAGAAGGCTTCCACCCAGCGGCGCAGTTGCACCGCTTCAACCGGCCGGGAGAAATAGTAGCCCTGGATTTCCGTGCAACCCATCTCATGCAGCGCTTCGACCTGTTCACCGGCGTCGACGCCTTCGGCCACGGTTCTGAGGCCGAGGGAATGGGCCAGCAAAATGGTTGCCACCACCACGCTGCGCGTGCGCGGGGATTCCAGCATCCGGATGACGAAGGAGCGGTCGATCTTCAGCGAATGAATGGGCAGGCTCGCCACGTAACTCAGGGACGAATAGCCGGTGCCGAAGTCATCGATGGCGACCACGATGCCGCGTTCCTTGAGCCGGTTTATCAGCTCCTCGACCTTGGCCGGCTCCTTCATCAGAGTGGATTCGGTGATCTCCAGCTGCAATAACGCCGGGTTGACCTTCCAGGCGTCCAGCATCGCGTCGATCCGGTCCAGGAAATCGGGATCGTGGAGACTGTTCACGGAAATATTGACCGCCACCGGCATTTCGAAGCCCTGATCGCTCCACGAGCGGCACTGCTGCACAGCGTCCTCCAGAACCAGGTAGGTCAGCGGGTCGATGAGCCCGGTTTGTTCCGCGATGGCGATGAATTCGGCCGGGGGCATCAAGCCCTGTTCGGGATGCCGCCAGCGGACCAGGGCTTCGACACCGGCGATCCTGCCCGTACCGATATCCACCCGGGGTTGGTAATGCAGCACGAACTGGTTTTCCACGATGGCCGTGTGCAGTTCCGAAATAAGCGTCAGGTAACGCGGGGTCTCCGATTCCGTCGGCCCGCTGTACAGTTCAAATACTGTTCCGTTCGATTTTGCGTGCCGCATCGCCGTAGCGCTGCGCAGCATCAGGGCCTCGGGGTCCAGTCCATGATCGGGTGCCAGCGCCGCGCCGGCACGCATCTGGATGCTGATGGGGATACCCGCCTGCCGGAAGGGTTCGCCCAATAACCGCTCGATACGCCGTACACAATCCCGCGCATTATCGAGGCCACCTTCGCTCAGTAAAACCGCGAATTCGTCGCCGCCGATCCGCGCCAGCATCTCGCCTTCACGCAGGGCGTCACGGAGGCGACTCGCGATCTGCTGCAGCAGTTCGTTCGCCTGCCGCACCCCGATGCCGGCCTGGATTTCGCCGAAGCGGGTCACGTTCAGGGTCAGCAGGGCGCACTGTTGCCCGGCAGGCAATGCGTCGACGGTTCGCTTCAGTGTTTCCATCAGCCGGTTACTGTTGGGCAGATCGGTCAGTTCATCGAAATAGGCGAGATACTCGATGCGTTCCTCGGCGAGTCTGTGTTGTACCTGTGCGCGCAGGGTGACAATGCCGAAGGCAAGATCGTCGGCCAGTTCCGTCAATAAACGAAGTTCTTCGTCATCGAAGGCTTCCGGTTCGTTGGCATAAATCATCAACGCCCCGAATGCAATACCTGCCGAATCCTTGAGCGGCAGCGCGATTGAAGACTGGTAGTCGCGCCGGCACGCCTCGTCGCGCCACGGTGTCATGCTCGGATCAGTGGAAATGTTCTGGCTGATCTGAGGCTCACCGGTACGGATCGCCCGCCCGGTGGGTCCGAGGCCGCGCCCTTCTTCCGACCAGCTGATGCGGACACTTTCCAGATAGCCGGCTTCAAACCCGGCCTGCGCCACCGGCTGCACGCTCTTGGCCTCGTCTTCCTGTTTGAACCCGACCCAGGCCAGGCTGTAGCCGCCCAGGCCCACGCATAACCGGCAGACGACGTCGAGCAGGGCGGGTTCCTCTTTTGCATGGATGAGCTCCGAATCCCCGGCACTTTGCACGCGCAGCGCACGGTTGAGCCTGAGCAATGCCTCTTTTGCCCGTTTCCGTTCAATGGCCTCGCCGACCTTAAGGGCGACCTGCTTCAGGAGCTCCCGTTCTTCCTTGAGAAACGGGCCTTCATCCGCTTCGGGACGTTCATCGAGATAGCAGATTTCGACCGTGCCCGCGTTACGGTCACTCACGATGATATCTTCCCACTGTTGCCAGGCGGATTGGTGAAAGCCCTTGCTGGTATACGCGCGGCCATCAAAGACGATTCTTGCCGCCGCGATTTCCGGATACTGCCAGCTGGGAGGAAGAACATCGGCCACACTCTGCAGCATTTCCTCCAGCGGATCTTCGGCATTAAGCAGTATATCGGCAACATGACGGACGCAGGTCTGTTCCTTGATCCGTTCTCGCAATTTTTGCGACGTTTCCAGCAGAGCCAGTTCATTAAGCTTGCGCTCGGTGACGTCGCGCAGATAAACAATATCGTAGACTTGCTTCGACAAAGTGGTGCGGGAACTGCGGACATCGGCGGTGATCGTGCCCCGCCGGGGATGGATGATCTGGATTTCGGCGGGCTTGTCGGTCGTGATGACGTGTCCGAATGATTGCCCCGGCAATTCAGCAACAGGCCGTCCGAATAATAATTCAGTAGCGGGGTTGGCATAGACGATGATGCCGTCGGCGTCGAGCACGAGCACGGTATCGCTGGCATCTTCCACCAGATGCCGGAAGGTTGCGGCGCCCGGTTTCATCTGGAAGCTTCCCGGGGCCCGGGTTTCCGGGCCATTTCAGAGCGGTTGCGGGTTTCCTTGGCCTTGTAGAGGGCCTGGTCCACGCGCAGGATCATATCCTGCAGGGATTCGCCCGCAGGTATTTCGGCGATGCCCAGGCTGATGGTGATGTATCCCGCCTCCGCAAACGCGGTACGAGCTATTCGCTTTCGAATACGTTCGGCCAGGACCTGCGCCTGGTCACCGTCCGTCGCCGGCAGCAGGATCATGAACTCCTCGCCGCCCCAGCGCGCCGTGATGTCGATGTCGCGCACCTCGTCCAGGGTCAGTTCGGCCACCTGCTGCAGAACCCGGTCCCCCGCGTCATGTCCGTGGCGGTCGTTGATCGCCTTGAAGTGATCGAGATCGAACATGATGAGGGAAAACACGTCGCCGTAGCGCGCTGTGCGGCCCATTTCCTCATCCAGATGCTGTTGCAGGGCGGCACGATTGAAGAGACCGGTGAGATAGTCGTGATGAGCAAGCTGCCGCAACTCGTTGATGGCGGTCATGTCCGAGAAGATAGCGACGTAATAAATCAAATTGCCGTTATCGCGGTGGACGGGGCTGATGCTCAGCCACTCCTGGTATATCTCGCCGTTCTTGCGGCGTCGCCGCAGCGCGCCCGTCCAGTGCCCCTCGCGCTCCAGGATGCGCCTCATTTCCGAAAAGCTCTCTTCATCTTCCTGCCGTCCCGTCCGCTGCAGTTCCGGGGTATGCCCCAGGGCCTCCTCCTCCGTGTAGCCGGTAATCGTGGTGAAGGCCGGGTTGACGGCGACGATGGTGGTATCCGGCCGGGTGATCATCAGGCCCTGATCGATGGCGTCCAGGGCGACGGAAGATTGCCGCAGCCGTTCCTCCGCCTGGACGCGCTCGCTGATATCGCGCAGATAGACGGCGGTATAGGGAATATCATCCAGCCGTATAGTCGTGCTGCGGGCATTGGTCGCCACGTTTCCACGCTGGGGATGCGGGATATAGATATCGGATTGTTCCTCGGCCGTGGAGATACCGCCGAATTCCTCTCCAATCAGATTGGCCAGGGGACGGCCGAAAAGTTGCTCGGCGGCGGGGTTGGCGTAGGCAACAGTACCGGCGGGATCGAGCAGCAGAATCGTGTCGCTGGACTGTTCGACCAGAGACCGGAATGCCGCCTCGTCCGGAAACATCAGTGCTCCTTGAGATCGAGGCCAATGAGCACCTTGTCCAGCTCCGATAGGTCGCCGACAATGCGTCGTAACGGCTCCGGCAGCTTCTTGATGACCACGGGCGTGGCCAGGATGCGCTCGTCTTCGGCCAGTTGCGGCCGTTCCAGGATATCGATCACTTCGACGTCCACTCGTTGTCCGTGTTCCTCAAGATCGGCGGTGATTCTGCGTAAATTATTGATGGCGCGTTCGGCCGTGGCGGTCTTGCCGGCGATGTAGAGACGCAGAACGATGGTGGTCATGATTGTTCCGCTCCCTGCGTGCCGGGCCGGCCCCGGGTGACCACTCCCTGATCGCTCAGGGTGTATTCGTTGACGTAATCCGCGGTGGGCATGCCACGGGATTTGACGACTGTCAGCAGCCGGTGCAGCGTATAGTCGCGTTCCTCGCGGCGCAGTTTGATCCACATGTCGATGGCCGACGAGATGCCGAGCGTGCTCTCACCACCGCTGTTGTCCGTCAGCAGTTCCGTGGCCACCGTCGTCACGCCCTCGACCCTGAGCAGCGACAGCAGGCGCAGCACCATGGCCGTGCTGTTGGCGCCGACCAGCTTGTGGCTCAGGGCGCTGAGCGGGTCCAGAATCACGATGGCGGGCTGGTGCTGATGTACCGCTCGCAGTATCCGCAACAAATGCTCCTCCCAGCCCGTCTCCGCCGCCAGCATGGGTTCCAGCACCAGCCGCCCTCTGCCCCGGGGTGTGTCGAGATGGGCTCTCAGGTCAATGCCGACGCTGCGCTGGTTGCGCATGAGTTCATCGTCCCCTTCCTCGAAGCTCAGGTAGAGTACATCCTCGCCGCGCTCGCAGGCGGCGCGGGCGAAGCAAGCGGCGAATGTAGTCTTGCCGGTGCCGGACTGGCCGGAATACATGGCCGTCACGCCCCGGTAAATGCCTTCCCCGCCGAGCATGCCGTCAAGGCCGGGGATGCCGGTGGATAACCGCTCGCTGGTGGGACTGGCGTGCAGGCGCGTGGCGGTCAGCGGCATTACGAAGATGCCTTCATGGTCGATGAGATAGGGGAACTCATTGGTGCCGTGGCCGCCGCCGCGGCGCTTGACCACCCGCAGCAGGCGGATCATGACGCGTTCGGTGATCTCCTGCTTGAGCGCGATGACGCAGTCGGCGATGTAGTCCTCGATGCCGTAGCACCGGTTGAAGTCACCGTGTTCACTTATGTTAATCAACGTGGTGGTTTGCCGTTCGCGGATCCAGTCGAAGACGCGGCGCAATTCGAACTGCAGGCTTTTCTCGGCGCCGATGAAGGCGCCTTCCAGGCCGTCGATGGCATCGATCACCAGTCTTCGGGCGCCGGTCTCTTCAATGGCATGATCGATGCGGGCCAGGATGGCGCTTAATTCCAGTGTTTCCCCGCTCGTCATTTCATCGCGATCGGGACGCATGTCCAGAATGCGCGCCCGGCCGGCCTCGATATGCCTCCTCAGGTTCAGGCCCAAAGCATCGGTGTGCCGGATCAGGGCCTGCGGCGATTCATCGAAGGTGACCACTACGCCGGGTTCGCCGGTGTCCAGGCCATGACACAGAAAACTCAGGCTGATGACCGTCTTGCCGGTGCCGGGTCCGCCGCGCAGCAGGGTGGGGCGGGCAGCGGGCAGGCCGCCGCGCATGATGAAGTCGAAGCCTTCAATACCGGTCGCGGCGACCGGCGAGTCGATGCGGGGAGTCGCAGTGTGGTCACGGATATCCGGCAGGCCGGTCTTGCCCGATTCAGTGTCTTGCTTTGTTGCCATAGCCATCTCTGTGGGACGGAATACTTAGTTGCAGTGTATATGTAGAATGTTTTCGACGTAAGTGCCGTTAAATCGACGCACTTGCCTTAAGCGTAGCATTCCACGGCAGCAACGCTTCGAGCTTATCGACCGTATCGGCCTCGGCGAGGCGCGCCAACACGTAGTCGATGTAGGCTGCCGGTTCAAGACCGTTGGCCTTGGCCGTCTCGATCAGCGAGTAGCAGGTGGCGCAGGCCTGGGCACCCGCTCTGTTATCGGCGAACAGCCACGCCTTGCGCCCCAGGGCGAACGGGCGGATGGCGTTCTCGCTCAGGGCATTGCTTATCTGCAGGTCGCCGCGCTCGCAGTAACCAGGAGTGGGGTCGGTGACAAATGCTAATGCAAATGCTTCTCGTTTGTCACCACCCCATTTACAGGTGAATTTCCCTGTTATGTGCTATTCCACTTCACATTCGGTTTACAGTGCGTTTCTGCACAATCCCTTAGATAGAAATTTATCAGACTTTGATAAGGAATACCTTTTTCTTCGGCTAATTTTTTAAAGTACTGAATCGTATCTTCATCAATACGAATCGTGATCTGTTTTTTTAAACGTTTTGCATAGGGATTCTGCACTGAATTCGAAAAATCGTAATTATCTTTCATCGCGAAAACCTTCATACATTTTTTGCTCGGATTTGGTGGCCTTTCGGGCTGAAATAATTCGTATGAGTTGCTCTTCTTCCCTGTAGCAGTGGCAAACGACAAGCATTCGAATTTGGTTGCTAAAACCCAGGAGGATAAACCGATCTTGATCTTCCGAATGTTCGGGGTCATGGATTAAGCGGGCAAATTCGTCATAGAACACGGTTTGCGCTTCTCCAAAGGAAACCGAGTGCTTCTCCTGATTGCTGAGATTCTTCCTTTCATCCCATGCAAATTCCAACCCATCCATTGAACAAGTATAACTACAATGTATTTACAGTCAAGTTGGTGAAATTTTACTGATTTTTCATACACATAACGCTGCCCATCACCCGCGTCGTTTTTTTGCGTCGGCTGGATGGGCTGGTTATGCCGCAATACCTTCAACAATCAGATGGCTTACGTCAGTGCGCTGGCTTGCGTGCTCGAACGTGATTGCGCAGACATTGCCCTTGGCATCCACGTCAAGAATGGTGTTTTCATCCAGGTCTTTAGACTCCGCTATGCCACTGTCACGGAACTCAATGTAGAGCGTGTCAGTGTCTTCAAAGTAGCTGACTTTCATGGCTTATATCCATCCTCTATCAAAAAATGCGTTATGCACCGTTTCTCCATCCGACAACAGGATTACCCGCAGATACCGGTTTTTCATTTCTTCAATTCTAGCCCATCGCCTTATTCGACCGTCTGCCTGTATGTGCTCTATTTCAGGGTACTGGCTAACATGCTGAATCCATTCGTCCTTGATTATCTCTCGATCCGGTCTGACCCGGGTCGCTTGGAAGTATTTCGTTGTCTTCACTGCCGTTTTTCCTTTTCGGCATAACAGTGATTATATGGACTCCCCCTGTTTTGCCAGAAAAGAGCCTACAAAAAACATAGAGTAAGACTGCACAAATATATCCGGCCTATTCATTGGCTTAGTCATGCCATGGCCCTGATGGAAATTCGCACGCAAGCTCCTCATTATTAGAGCGGCCTTTGATGGCCAACACTGTTATCAGGTTCTGCTCACGTCGGTCTTACCTGTTCACCATCACTCTCTTTTCCGCGCAAACCTGTGATATTTTAATTTAACTACGCTGCTCGGCGATAGGGTTCATCACGTGACAACATCGCCCACATAATCCGTGCATTTTTTGCAGCAAGCGCCACCGCCGCCACATTCTGATTCCGCCGCTCTTTCAAAGACTCAACCCAACGGCTCTTCGCATCATCTCGCTTGGATGTCTGTAACATGGCAGAACGACTCCCGTGGATGATAAGGGTACGTAGATATGTATCACCCCGTTTACTGATTCGTCCTAAACGGCTCCGTCCGCCCGACGACTTTTGTCGTGGAGTCAGGCCTAACCAGGCCGCAAACTGCCTACCATTCGCAAAGGTTTTGGCTTCACCCACGCTCGCAACCACAGCCGTTGCCGTAATCGGTCCCACCCCTTCTATTTGCATGATCCGCTGTGCCAGGTGATTATCCTTGGCTATTTGTGCAATTCGACAGTCATACTCATTTATCCTCTGATCGAGCTGTCTCAGTCTTGTATAATTATCTGCAAATACTTCACGTGCTATATCCGGCAATCCATTCTCTGCATCTTCGAGCACCCGAGGCATCTCCTGCCGAACTTTCTTTGCTCCCTGCGGCAACACAATCCCAAATTCACCTAACAAGCCACGCAGATGGTTAATTAACGCGGTCCGTTCTCCAATCAATAGAGTGCGAGATCGGTGTACGCTCAATATGGCCTGTTGTTCAACTGTTTTCACTGGTACAAATCGCATCGTCGGGCGCGATACCGCTTCGCAGATCGCCTCGGCATCATTACGATCATTCTTGCCGCTCTTGCGATAGGGCGTGACAAATTGTGCCGCCATGAGGCGCACTTCGTGTCCTAATACCGTCAATTCACGTGCCCAGTGATGCGCGCTACCACAGGCTTCCATGCCAACCAGGCAGGGCTCACACTGCGCAAAAAATTCCAATAGCTTGGCACGTTTTAGGCTTTTGCTAACGATAACTTCACCTGTTGTTGTAACGGCATGAACCTGGAATACATTTTTTGCAAGATCCAATCCAATACGTGCTATCTTTTTCATGACTCCCCCTCTCTATGATTGGCTGACTATCATCTCCAATCTGGCACATGCGATGCCGTTGGAGAAGGGGGAGTCCATACCATTATTAGACAGAATCTGTATTTTTCGGGATTCAGGCGGATTCTGTCTATCAAATTTATTGTTAAATTCAATTCTCTTTAAATATTAGCAACTGATTCCGGGTTTTTCGAGGCAAGCAATGGGGCCGTGGCTGGATATCAGAGTAGTCGGTGCGTAGGACGCACCCTATCGCTGGCTAGTGTGTTTTTAAGTTTCGTGAGACGACGCCGAGCATCGCAGTGAAAGGAGGAACAGCCCGAAGGGTGCGCACAGGGTGCCCTGACCTATCGAAGATAGGTAGGGTTGCCCTGACGCTGGAAGCGTAGGGTACTCGCAATGAATCCGGAGGGTTCTGCGAGACAACATAATGAAACCCGAAGGGGTTCTATGAGACAAGTGCGCACTCGCCAGAGGGCCAGGATGGCCGGGAGTAGATTTGGAACGCCCTCTTCCAGAGGGGGAGGAAAAGGCCTGGTATCAGGTTTCCTGAATGGTAATCCCGTCCAGCGCCCCGGTCATGGAATCCACGTCTTCGCCCTTGGTTTCGCCCAGTTTGATCATCAGGCGCAGTTCGTTGGCGGAGTCGGCGTGGTTGATCGCATCCTCATAAGTGATGCTGCCTTCCTTGTAGAGATAATAGAGCGCCTGGTCGAAGGTCTGCATGCCGGCCTGGTTGGACTTGGTCATCAGTTCCTTCATCTTGGAAATTTCGCCCTTGCGGATATGATCCGACATCAACGGCGTGTTGATCAGGATCTCGGCGGCCAATACCCGTCCGTCACCGTCGGGTGTCGGGATCAATTGCTGGGCGATCATCGCCTTGAGGTTGAGCGACAGATCCAGGTGCAGCTGGTTGAAGCGATCCTCGGGGAAGAAGTTGACAATACGATCCAGTGCCTGGTTGGCATTGTTGGCGTGCAGGGTCGCCAGACACAGATGGCCGGTTTCGGCAAAGGCGATGGCGTGTTCCATGGTCTCGCGCGAACGGATCTCGCCGATCAGAATGACATCCGGTGCCTGACGCAGAGTGTTTTTCAGGGCGACTTCAAAACTTTCGGTATCCAGGCCCACCTCGCGTTGAGTGACGATGCAGCCCTGGTGGTGATGGATAAACTCGATCGGATCCTCGATGGTAATGATATGGCCGGTGCTGTTCTTGTTGCGATAACCGACCATGGCCGCGAGGGAACTGGATTTACCGGAACCGGTCCCGCCGACGAAAATAACCAGGCCGCGCTTGGTCATGGCGATATCGCGCAGAACCGGCGGCAGTTTCAGTTCCTCGAAAGTCGGGATGTTGACTTCGATTTTACGCAGCACCATGCCGGCATGGTTGCGCTGGCGAAAAGAGCTGACACGAAAGCGGCCGATGCCGGAGGCGGAGATAGCGAAGTTGCACTCATTGTGCTCTTTGAACTCCTTTTTCTGCGCCTCACTCATGATCCCCATGACCAGCTCCTCGGCCTGGCCGGGGGTCAGGGTCGCCTGGGTCACGGGCATGATCTTGCCATTGACCTTCATGCTCGGTGCCACGCCTGCGGTGATAAACAGGTCCGAGGCATTTTTGTGCACCATCAGTTTCAGTAACGATTCAAAATCCATGACGCCGACCTCGTGTCAGTCTTCCGGGACTACCGGATGATGTTCAGGGAAGCCCTGAAAAAGTCTCTTTTCGTCACCCCGGCAAAAGCCGGGGTCCAGCTCCATTAGCGAGTTACTGGATTCCGGCGGACGCCGGAATGACTTGCAGATACTCCCCAGTTTAATCGAAAGTGTCCTTGTTGGCCGCCTTGACGCGCGCTTCCTGCTTGCTGACTACGCCGCGCTGGACCAGGTCCTGCAGGTTCTGATCGAGCGTCTGCATGCCGTACTGCTGGCCGGTCTGGATGGCGGAGTACATCTGCGCCACCTTGTCCTCGCGAATCAGGTTGCGAATGGCAGAGGTGCCGACCATGATCTCGTGGGCCGCCACCCGGCCGCCGCCGATCTTCTTTAACAGGGTCTGGGCGATAACCGCGCGCAGCGACTCGGAGAGCATGGAGCGGACCATGCCTTTTTCCGCCGCCGGGAACACGTCGATGATACGATCGATGGTCTTGGCCGCGGAGCTGGTATGCAGGGTGCCGAAGACCAGGTGGCCGGTTTCGGCAGCGGTCAGGGCCAGGCGAATGGTTTCCAGATCGCGCAGCTCGCCCACCAGGATGATGTCGGGATCCTCACGCAGGGCGGAGCGCAGCGCCTCGCTGAAGCCAAGGGTGTCGCGATGCACCTCGCGCTGGTTGACCAGGCATTTTTTGGATTCATGCACGAATTCGATCGGATCCTCGATGGTCAGAATGTGACCATAGTCGTTCTCGTTCTTGTAATCGACCATCCCTGCCAGGGTGGTGGATTTACCGGAACCGGTCGGGCCGGTGACCAGCACGATGCCGCGCGCGTTATCGGAGACCTCCTTGAACACCGCCGGACAGTTGAGTTCCTCCAGAGTCATAATCTTGGAGGGGATGGTCCTGAACACCGCCGCCGCGCCGCGATTATGGTTGAAGGCGTTGACACGAAAACGGGCCAGGCCCTGGATTTCAAAGGAAAAGTCGGTTTCCAGAAATTCCTCGAAATCCTTGCGCTGCTTGTCGTTCATGATGTCGTACACCAGCGAGTGCACGGTCTTGTGTTCCATGGCCGGGATATTAATACGCCGCACGTCCCCGTCGACGCGAATCATGGGCGGCAGTCCGGCGGACAGGTGAAGATCCGAGGCGCCGTTTTTCACGCCAAAGGCCAGCAGTTCGGTTATGTCCATCAGGCAGTCACTCTTTAATAAATCGTTGTTATGATACAGGTCGAACTTTGATAGCAGACATTTCGGTTATCGGTAGTCCGCCCGAATTCTTGATCCTGAATACCCTGAATTCTGTACAGGCAACTAACCTACCGCCGCATCGCCCGCGAGGCAAGATGAACAGCATAGCGCAACGGCTCGAAACGGTTCGGGCACGAATCACACAAGCCGAACAGCAGGCGGGGCGGGCCCCCGGCTCGGTCCGGCTGCTGGCGGTGAGCAAAACCCGACCCATCGACGATCTGCGCGCCGCGCTGGTCGCGGGGCAGACCTGTTTCGGCGAGAATTACCTGCAGGACGCCCTGCCCAAGATCGCCGCCCTGGCCGACGAGCCCATCGAGTGGCACTACATCGGTCCCATCCAGTCCAACAAGACCCGTGAGATCGCCGAGCATTTCGCCTGGGTCCACAGCGTGGACCGGCTCAAGATCGCCCGGCGCCTGGGCGAACAACGCCCGGCCCACCTGCCGCCGCTCAACCTCTGCCTGCAGATCAACACCTCCGGCGAAGCCAGCAAATCCGGCATTGCCCCCGACGAGGCCCTCGAACTGGCCCGGGCCCTCGCCGATCTGCCCCACCTGCAGCTGCGCGGGCTGATGACGATCCCTGCCCCGGCGGAAGATTTTGAACAGCAACGGATGCCGTTTCGCCGCTTGCGCGAGCTGTACGACCAGCTCAACGGACAAGGCCTGGCCCTGGATACCCTGTCGATGGGCATGACCGGCGACATGGAAGCCGCCATCGCCGAAGGCAGCACCATGGTGCGGATCGGCACCGCGATATTTGGCGCTCGCGCGCCCAATAAGGGCCGAGGGACGAGGGACGAGTGACGAGGTTGTTTATATCCCCTCCCCCTCGCCCCCTCCCTGTGGGAGGGGGAACAAATCCTTGCAATTAGCAAACACTGTCCCCTCCCCTTCAAGGGGAGGGCCAGGGAGGGGTGATAAAATGTCAGCCCTGACAATCCCACCTCGTCACTCGTCCCTCGTCCCTCGTCCCTGGGAATCTTGATGTCCGCACGGCACAACGCGAAGGCACAAAACCGATAACAGCAAAACCTTGAGCAAACGGGCCCTTGCGGTTAACGTATGACGCCATGAAAAACGCAAAAATCGGTTTTATCGGTGGCGGCAACATGGCGCGCAGTCTTATCGGCGGGCTCTGCCAGAGCGGTCTGCCGCCGGCCTCTTTGCATGTCTCCGAACCGGATGAGAGCCGGCGTCAGGCGCTGCATGACGACTACGGCATCACGGTGCATGGTGATAATCAGGCCGTGGTCGATGCCTGCGAGGTGGTGGTGCTGGCGGTCAAGCCGCAGGCCCTCAAGCAGGTTATCAGCGAACTGCAGTCCGCCCCGGACGACGGCAAACTCTATCTGACCATCGCCGCCGGCATTCGCACCGACGCGATTGAACAATGGCTGGGTGGCGAGCGGGCCATCGTACGCGCCATGCCCAATACCCCGGCACTGGTTCAGTCCGGGGCTACCGGCCTGTTTGCCAACCGGCATGTCACTCGCCAGCAGAAGGATCTGGCCGAGTCGATTCTGCGCGCCGTCGGCCTGACAGTCTGGGTCGAGGAGGAGGCGCAGATGGATGCGGTCACCGCTGTCTCCGGCAGCGGCCCGGCCTATTTTTTCCTGGTCATGGAGGCCATGGAAAAAGCCGGGGTCAAACTGGGCCTGCCCGAGGAGACGGCCCGGCTGTTGACCCTGCAGACCGCCTTCGGCGCCGCCAAACTGGCACTGGAGATCGAGGAGGATCCGGCCCAATTGCGGCGCAATGTCACCTCCCCCGGGGGCACCACCGAACAGGCGATTCTGGCTCTGCAGGATCGCGAGCTTGAGGCAATCTTTGAACAGGCCCTGCAGGCCGCCCGGGATCGGGCCCGCGAACTGGCCGATGAACTGGGACAATAAGCATGAACTACGTCAGTAACGCCGGGGTTTTCCTGATCCAGACGATTTTCGGGCTGTACGCCATCGTGGTGCTGCTGCGCCTGCTGCTGCAGCTGACGCGGGCCGATTTTTACAATCCCATCTCCCAGTTTCTGGTCAAGGCCACCTCGGCGCCGCTGCGCCCCCTGCGCCGCTTCATCCCCGGTTACGGCGGCATCGACTTCGCCGCCGTGGTGTTGCTGCTGATCCTCAAGCTGGTCGAGATCACCCTGATCAGCCTGTTCCCTGAATTTCCGCCGCTGGACATCGGCGGCACCGTGGCGCTGGCCGTGGTCGAACTGCTCAAGCTGCTGGTGAATGTCTTTATCTTCGGCATCATCATCATGGCGGTGCTCAGCTGGATCTCGCCCGGCACCTATAACCCGGTGGCGGCCCTGTTGCACCAGCTCACCGAGCCGGTGCTGCGGCCCTTCCGCCGCCTGCTGCCGCCGATGGGCGGGCTGGACCTGACCCCGCTGATCGCTCTGGTGGCGCTATGGCTGGTGATGCTGCTGATCATCGCCCCGCTGCAGGACGGCATCTGCGGCCTGAGCCTGTTCAACAGCACCTACTGCCGTGCCCGGCTTCTATAGCTGGCAGGACGACGACCTGTTACTGCGCGTCTATCTGCAGCCACGCGCCAGTCGCGACGAAATCGTCGGCCTGCATGGCGAGGCGCTGAAGATCCGCGTCACCGCTCCGCCGGTGGAGGGCAAGGCCAACCGTAAGCTGCAGGCGTTTCTCGCCGACCAGTTCGGCGTGCCCCCGAGCGCCGTGAGCCTGCAACGCGGCCATGGCAGTCGTATCAAGCTGTGGCGCATACACCGACCGCAACGCCTCCCGGAGCCGATTCCACCGCCGGCCTGAACCGGACAAAGTTCGGCATTTTTCCCCGATTTCGCTATAGTTACAGGGAGTTGTTAAACTTATTCCTCGTCAGGCCGTTAAACCCTGATGCGAGGTTGCCCGACGAGGCAACGAAGTGAGGCACAGGTCACAGTTTATCCATTGTGGCCGCGAAATGTGTCCCGCTATATTGCACAGTAAATGACTTTTTTCTGACAGCAACCTGGTAACCGGACTCACGATGGCGACAGACCGTTTCACCGATCAGATGCAGGCCTACGGCCGCTGGCGCAGCGACCTCAATACCGCGATCGACAAATACCAGCAATGGCTGAACGCCAATAACATGAGTAATCCGGAGACTGAACTGCGGATCTTCGAACTGCTTGAGTCGCTCAAGTCCGACCGGCTGACGATCGCCTTTGTGGCCGAGTTCGCGCGCGGCAAGACCGAACTGATCAACGCGATCTTCTTCTCCGAATACGACCGGCGGCTGCTGCCCTCCGAGGCCGGACGCACCACTATGTGCCCCACCGAGCTGTTCTACGACTCGGATGCGGACATGAGCTATATCCGCCTGCTGCCCATCGAAACCCGCCTGGAAGAGATGAGCATCCAGGAACACAAGAAAAACCCCATCAACTGGACCACCATCGAGCTGGACACCAATTCCTCGGAAAAAATGGCCGAGGCCTTTCGCGAGGTCATCCGCACCAAGCGCGTACCGGCGCCGGTGGCCGAAAAACTGGGGCTGGTGGACCCGGACATGCACGCCGAGACCGACATGGTGGAAATCCCCATGTGGCGCCACGGCCTGATCAGTTTCCCGCATCCGCTGCTCAAGGAAGGCCTGACCATTCTCGATACGCCGGGGCTCAACGCCATCGGCAACGAGCCGGAACTGACCCTTAACATGCTGCCCAACTCCCAGGCGGTGGTCTTCGTGCTGGCCGCCGATACCGGCGTTACCAAGTCCGACATGCAGATGTGGAACCAGCACGTCAAACCGCTGGGCGGCGATGCCCGTCACGGGCGGATTATCGTACTGAACAAGGTCGACACCCTGTGGGATGAGCTCAAAAGCGGCGAGGAAATCGACAACAGCGTTGCCCAGCAGTGCAAAAGCGCCGCCAGAATGCTGGAGATCGAGGCCGCCAACGTCTTTCCGGTCTCGGCGCAAAAAGGCCTGCTGGCCAAGATCCGCACCGACGATGAATTGCTACAACGCAGCAATATCCTGGCCCTGGAATCGATTCTGGCCAAAGACATCCTGCCGCGTAAACAACACCTGGTGCGCGAGAGCATCGTCGGGGAAATCGGTGGCATGGCCCAGCAATCCCGCGATCTGATCGCCTCGCGCCTGGCCGATACCAACAAACAGCTGAACGAACTGAAAAGCCTCAGCGGCAAGAATGAAGATGTCATCATGCATCTGATGAAAAAGACCCGCGAGGAACAGTCCACCTATCACAAGAGCGTGGAAAGCTTTCAGGCCAATCGCAAAACCTTTAACGACAAGCACGCCGAGCTGCTCAACACCCTGAGCCTGACCCGGCTGGACAAGCTGATGTCCAAAACCCGCAAGGAGATGAGTGGCAGCAAGTTCACCATGACCCTTAAGGGATCGATGAAGGAATTTTTCGACCTCATTCAGGAGACCATGGACGCGGCCGGCAAGCAGACCGATCAGATCAACATGCTGCTGCAGACCATCTACCGCCAGTTCAACAAGGATCATGGCCTGACCGACGTCAAGCCGCGCCTGATGACCATGAGCAAGTACAAACGCGAGCTGGACCGGCTGTATCACGAAGCCGAAGCCTATCGCAACAGCGCGAAACTGACCGTCACCGAACAGGCCTTCGTGGTGAAAAAGTTCTTTATTTCCATGGTCAGTCACGCCCGCAATATCCTGTTCCAGGCGCACCAGGATGTGGAAGCCTGGGGCAAAAACGCCATGGCGCCGCTGGTCGTGCGCATCAAGGAACACAAAAACCAGATGGAAAAACGGCTGGAAAGCCTGCGCAAGATCAACGAATCCCGCGACACCCTGCAAAACCGGATTCAGGAGCTGGAAAAAACCGCCGAGGCGCTCAATGTCCAGCTGGCGGATATCAATTTGCTGATGGAGACCCTGAATCGCCCGCTGGAAGCCTTTATGGAGCAGGACACCGCCCAGGTCGCCTGACAGCGGCCCCTCCCGCCGCTTGCACCGATGGCGACCTGTCACTTAGACTTGCTGTCTTGTTGATCAATCAGGTCACGACGACAGTTTAGCCGATGCCCGAAACAATCCCCGCCGATTCCGTCGGTCTGGTCACCCCGCAAAAGCTGGTCTACGACGCCCCCATCGATCTCGATTGCGGTCGTTCGCTGCCCGGTTTTGAAATGGTGTATGAAACCTACGGGCAGCTCAACGCGCAGAAGAATAACGCCATTCTGATCTGTCATGCCCTGAGCGGCGATCACCATGCCGCCGGTTATCACAGCATGGAAGAGCGCAAACCGGGCTGGTGGGACACCTGCATCGGTCCGGGCAAACCCATCGATACCAATCGTTTCTTCGTGGTCGCGCCCAACAACCTGGGCGGCTGCAAGGGCACCACCGGCCCCATGAGCACCAACCCCGACACCGGCAAGGCCTACGGCCCCGACTTCCCGATTGTAACCGTCAGTGACTGGGTCCGCAGCCAGGCGCTGCTGGCCGATCATCTCGGTATCGAACAGTGGGCGGCGGTGGCCGGGGGCAGCCTGGGTGGCATGCAGGCCCTGCAATGGGCTATCGACTATCCCGATCGCCTGCGTCACAGTATTGTGATTGCCGGCGCACCCAAGCTCTCGGCCCAGAATATCGGCTTTAACGAAATTGCCCGCCAGGCCATCATGTCCGACCCCGATTTTCACGAAGGCCGTTATTACGATTACAACACCATACCGCGCCGCGGGCTGATGATTGCCCGGATGCTCGGCCATATTACCTATTTGTCGGATCTCTCCATGCGCGCCAAATTTGGCCGCGAGCTGCGCGAGGGGACCATCAACTTCGGTTTCGATGTCGAGTTCCAGGTGGAAAGCTACCTGCGTTACCAGGGTAAATCGTTCGTCGAGAAGTTCGACGCCAACACCTACCTGTTAATGACCAAGGTGCTCGATTATTTTGATCCGGCCAAGGACTACGACGATGACCTGGCCGCCGCCCTGGCCAACAGCAAGGCCGAGTTTTTTGTCGCCTCCTTTACCGGTGACTGGCGCTTCGCGCCGGAGCGCTCGCGGGAGATCGTCAAGGCACTGGTCAAGGAGCGCAAGAACGTCAGTTATTCAGAGATCAAGGCCCACCACGGTCACGATGCATTCCTGATGCCGATCGATGATTATATGGCTGCGCTGCGTACCTATATGAACCGGGTGGGACAGGAGAGCGATCAATGACGCCACTACGCTCCGAGCTGCGTATGATCGCCGACTGGATCCGCCCCGGTTCCCACGTCCTGGATCTCGGTTGTGGCGACGGAACCCTGTTGCATCACCTGCACGAACAGCGCCAGGCAACCGGTTACGGTCTGGAAATCGATCAGGACAAGATCGTCAAGGCCATCGCCAACAACATCAATGTCATTCAGACCGACCTGGACGCCGGCCTGTCGGAGATCGAATCCGATTCCTTCGATTATGTCATCATGAGCGAAACCCTGCAGGCGGTACGCTATCCGGACAAACTGATCGACGAGATGCTGCGCATCGGTTCCGAGGCCATTATCACGTTCCCCAACTTCGGCCACTGGCGTTGCCGGGTAGAACTGTTCTACGGTCGTATGCCGGTCACGCCCTCGCTGCCGGATACCTGGTACAACACGCCCAACATCCACATGTGTACCATTCACGACTTTGAACAGCTGTGCCAGGATATGAACCTGCGGGTGATGCAGCGCATCGTCGTCGACCGCGATCACAAACCCAGTATCACCGCCCGGATGTTGCCCAACCTCATGGGCGAAGTGGCGCTCTACCGGTTACAGAACCGCTAGTCACAACACTCTTGCCGGGACAACCGCCCCTGCCCCGGTTGTCCCTGCTGAAAATCCTTTGTCAAGACGGTGACAATCCGTTTTCTCGTCTATAGTTAGAGACACAGAACAACACAATAACGAGGAGGCGCAAGATGGGATCTCTGCTTAAATGGTCACTCACATCCCTGCTGCTGGTCTGCAGTTTTCACCCGGCAACGGCCAGTGCTGAACAGGCCAAGCGCTTCGGCGACTATGTCGTTCATTACAACACCCTGACCACCGACATGCTCAATCCCGATGTGGCAAGGGAATACGACATCCAGCGCAGCCGCAGCCGGGCGATGATCAATATTTCGGTCATCCGACAAAGTAATAACCAGGCGGTCCCCGCCGATCTGACGGTCACCAGCGGCATGCTGACCGGCCACAAGCAGGATCTGAAGATGCGCGAGATCCGCGAAGGTGATGCCATCTACTATGTCAGTGACTTTCCGGTCGCCCATCGCGACACGCTCAACTTTGCCGTCCGCGTCAAGCCCGCAGGCAGCCCGCAGAGCCACAGGTTTGAATTCGAAAAACAGTTTTTCACCGAATAGCCCGAACTGTCCGCCCGCTTATCACAGGGAAGTGACAGGCCTCAGGCCGGCAGCGGCTGCCAGGCCAGGTACAGGGTCACCAGGCCAAACGCCATGACCAGTGCGCCGGCCAGATAGCGTACCGGCGGGTAGCGCACAAAACGCTGCAGGCTCGCGGCGAACATGCCCATCAACAACAGGTTGGGCAGGGTACCGAGACCAAAACTCAGCATCAGCAGTCCCCCCTCGATGGCGCTGCCGGTCGAGATGGACCAGATCAGGACACTGTAGACCAGGCCGCAGGGCAACCAGCCCCATAACATCCCCAGCAGGAGGGCCTGGCCGGGCCGAGTCACCGGCATCAGGCGTCGGCCCAGCGGCTCGATATGGCGCCACAGCACCCGTCCGCCGCTTTCGACATAGCGCAGCCCGGTCCACCAGCCGGCGATATACAATCCCATCGCCAGCATGAACAGGCCGGCGATCACCTGCAGGATGGTCTGATACTGGTGAATCACCAGCAGGTTGTCGGCCAGCGCGCTGAGCCCGCCCAGCAGTGCGCCGCCCAGGGTGTAGCTGGCGATGCGCCCGAGGTTGTAACTCAGCTGAAAACCGAACAGCCGGCTACGCGACTGCGGCTGCGGCAGGCCAAAGGTCAGTGCGCCGACGATGCCCCCGCACATGCCGACGCAATGCACGCCGCCCATCAGCCCCACGATGAATGCCGCCAGCAGGGAAAATTCCGCGCTCATAGCCTAACCCTCCACCCGCGTTGCTTCCCGACGCATCAGATACAGAATTAACAGAATCACCGGCACCCCGAGCAAGGCGGTCAGCAGGAAAAACCCGGGATACCCCAGCTGTTCCACCATGCCCCCGGAATAACCGCCCAGCACCTTGGGGAACAGCGTCATCAGTGAGCTGAAGATCGCATACTGAACCGCGGTAAAGGAGATACTGGTCAGACTCGACAGATAAGCGACAAAGGCCGCGCTGGCCAGTCCGGCACACAGATTATCGCTCGAGATGACCAGCGCGAGCATCGGCACATTGGGCTCCATCATCGCCAGCAACATGAACAGCAGGTTGGTCCCGGCCGCCAGGATCGCGCCGGTCAGCAACATACGCATGATACCAAACCGGGTGGTGAGCAGTCCGCCGACAAAGCCGCCCAGCAGCGCCATCATCAAGCCCAGCACCTTGTTGATCGAGGCGATCTGTTCCTTGGAATACCCCATGTCGAAATAAAACACATTGGAGATCACCCCGAGCACAATATCCGAGATGCGATAAAAACCGACCAGCAGCAGAATCCACAACGCCAGTTTGGCGTAGCGTTGGAAAAAATCGATAACCGGTTCCACATAGGTCGTGCGCACCATATCGCGATTCACCGCGTGCACCAGTATCAGTCCCCGGGCCGTGGCGGTAGCCAGCAGCAGCGCCACGCCGATCTGGACCGTCTGGCCGATGAAGGCCGACACTACCCCGTTGAACCCGAGACCTTCGCGCAGCACAACTTTTACCGTTTCCGCAACGCCCAGTTGCAAAAACGCCAGAAGAAAAACGCCGGTGACCGTCACAAACAACACCACGAAACGGAAATAATCGAAACTACTGTGCAGATAGGCTTCCCGTTGCCGGTTCGGGGCCGGTTCCCGGATCAGCAACGTCGTCATCACACCGACCAGCATCAGCATGGACATGCACAGGTAGGTCAGGCGCCAGGCCTGATAATTGTAGGTTTCATCGCTGCCCAGCCAGCTCGCCAGGTACAGCGCACCGGCCCCGGAGGCGAGCATGCCCACCCGGTAACCGGCGATATACATAGCCGCCAGCGCCGCCTGCAGCCGCTCGCCGGCGGACTCGATGCGATAAGCGTCGATCACGATATCCTGGGTGGCCGCCGACAGACCGAGCAGCACCGTGGCCAGTGCCATCATCGGCAGGTTGTCCACAGGATCGGTCATACCCATCAAAATGATGGAGCCCATAATCAGCAGCTGCGCCACCAGCAGCCAGCTGCGTCGCCGGCCCAGCAGCGTATACAGGCCGGGTAGCGGCAACTTGTCGATCAACGGCGCCCAGACAAACTTGAACGAGTAGGCCAGTGCCGCCCAGCTGAAATAGGTGACCGCGCCGCGCTCCACCCCCGCCTCGCGCAGCCACAGCGAGAGTGACGAGAAAATCAGCAGCAGCGGCAAACCGGCGGAGAAGCCGAGAAACAGCATCGCAATCGCCTGAGGTTGGCGATACACCTCAAGCGCCTTGCGCCAGCTCGCCAGGGAAGGTAAAAACAAATCGTATTCCGTCTTGTGATGGCCAGAATCAGACGCGGTTACTCTAGCATGATCAGCGCCTGCAAGGTAAAAGCCGCCCGGGCAGGCGGCAACACTTTTGTGCCGGCGCGGCTGCGTTGGGTGACGAAATCGCCGGCCCGGCCTACCTGCAGTGTCGTAATTCTGTCAGAATTGGCCGTTAACGTATGCTGGGCTTGTGAGCCTATGCGCCACGACACCACCTGGCTCCAACCGATGAGGATATTCATGAACTGGCGAACGCTCTTGTCTCTGGGACTGGTCTCTGTACTACTGACGGCCTGCGCCCCCACCGGCCCGGTCAAATTTTATAACGGTCCCGACAAACCCTTGAGTGAAATTGCGCTGATCAGGGTCCCCGGTCCGATCACCACCCTGGCCATCGACGGACGCGACATCCGCTCCCCGTCCAAAGAAGAAGGCTTTTACGAACTCCACCTGTCACCCGGCCAGCATACACTCACCTTCAAATATGAACTCTACTGGGGCTCGGCCGACACCGGCATGCTGATCAAATCCAGTCCTACCAGGGTGCAGGCCCACTTCCAGGTCGGGCAGGTGTATGAACTGCGCTATGATGAACCGGAGTCGGAAGATGAGGCGTTTACCATGGCCAGTGATTTTCAGGCCACGCTGGTGGAACGGGGCAGCGGCCAGCGTATCGCCGCCACCCCCTCGGATGAATATCCCTCGGGTATCACCAATGCCGAACCGGTCGTCCCGCAGACGTCGACTCCCACAACGGCCCCGGCGCAAGCACAGGCCAATCGGTCGCTCCCCGACGCCGACCAGGCCGTCAACGAAGACGCCGTCAAGCGGCTCAAGTTCTGGTGGCTGATGGCGGATGAGGCCGAACGCGAAACATTCCGCAAGTGGATGCAGCAGGAGATGCCGAACTTCAAGGATTAAGTGCTGAACCACCAAGGCACCAAGACACCAAGAAAAACTCGTTGATTAAAAATAACTCCTTGGTGTCTTGCCGTCTTGGCGTCTTGGCGTCTTGGTGGTTTATCTTTTGACTGTTTTACTCGATGCCGTACTGGGTACGGTAGGCCTTAACCGCTTCGAGTTTGTCTTGCATGCCGGTTTGTTTTGACAGGTATTCGATTAAAAGCTCGAGCCGGATGATGCTGTGCACCGGGATGCTATAATTGTTCTCGACTTCCTGGATAGCGGACAGCTCGCCCTTGCCTTTTTCCTGACGGTCCAGCGCGATGACCACACCCGCCGGGGCGGCACCGTTGGCCTGGATAATTTCCATCGCCTCGCCGATAGCGGTACCGGCGGTGATCACGTCATCGATGATCAGCACCTTGCCCTGCAGTGGCGCGCCGACGATATTGCCGCCCTCGCCGTGGGCCTTGGCTTCCTTGCGGTTGAAGGCGTAGGGCACATCGCGGTCATGCTGCTCGGCCAGGGCCACGGCCGTCGCCGCCGCCAGCGGAATCCCCTTGTAGGCGGGGCCGAACAACACATCGAACTGCACACAGGCGTCAACGATGGTCTGCGCATAATAGCGCCCCAGTCGCGCCAGCGCCTTGCCGCTGTTAAACAGCCCGGCGTTGAAAAAATAGGGGCTGACGCGCCCCGACTTGAGCGTAAATTCACCAAAGCGCAGCACGTCGCGCTGCAGGGCGAACTCGATAAATTCCTGTTGATAATCACGCATGCGATAAATTCCGGATTGTGTGGCTGGGGATTTCGTTGTTCAGGTTGTGTATCATACACCTTTTGGTCGTAACCGGATAAGTGTGATGTTCAGAGTGATTACCGCCAACCTCAACGGCATTCGCGCCGCCCAGCGCAAGGGGTTCTTCGAATGGATGAAGCGTCAGAAGGCCGATGTGATTTGCATCCAGGAGACCAAGGCCCAGGAGCACCAGCTGGATAACGCGATTTTCTACCCGAAGGGTTATCACACCTATTATTTCGACGCGCAGAAAAAAGGCTACAGCGGGGTGGCGATCATGAGCCGCCACCGGCCGGACAAGGTTTCCATCGGGCTGGGCTGGGATCATGTCGACACCGAAGGCCGCTGGATCGAAATCGAGATTGGCAAACTCACCGTCGCCTCGCTCTATCTCCCTTCGGGCGCCTCCAGCGAGGAGCGTCACAACAACAAGCTGATTTTTATGGACCGCTTCGCCGAGGATCTCAAGGCCATGCGTCGCCGACGTCGCGATTACATCATCTGCGGCGACTTCAACACGGTACACAAGGAGATCGATATCAAAAACTGGAAGTCCAACCAGAAGACCTCCGGCGTCACCCCGGTGGAACGGGCCTGGCTGGATAACCTGTTCGATAACATCGGCTTCATCGACGCCTTTCGCGAGGTCAACCAGAAACCGGATCAATACACCTGGTGGTCCAACCGCGGCAATGCCCGCGAGAACAACGTCGGGTGGCGTATCGACTACCAGATCATCACTCCCGGTCTCAAGGGCACGGTCAAAAATGCCTCGGTATATAAAAACAAGTGGTTCTCCGACCACGCGCCCCTGACTATCGATTACGATATCGAGATCTGAGCCCTGCACGGGCAACCCTGGTCAAGATAAGACGAAACATTGATCTCTCGCCGAGGCGCGAAGCCCGCCAGGACAATCATATTAGTGATTTACTCCGCGCCTTGGCGTCTCTGCGAGAGATCGTGTTTTTACTTTTCTCTTTCGGTTGTGGCAGCCTCGCTGCTCATCATCTATCTTTAGTACAGCACAATAAAAACAGTGTCATCTTTGTAAAGGGTGAACATTATTGGGGGTATCGGCCACGCCACGGCCATCCCATCGTGAGCCATACCTGATGCGACAATCCGCAGGAGGAGAGCAGAATGAAGTCACGCGAGGAGCAGATTCGGGAACTCGAACAGGAATGGGCGCAGAACCCCCGCTGGCGCGATGTCAAGCGGGGCTATTCGGCGGCCGACGTGGTTCGCCTGCGAGGCTCGCTGCAGCCGGAGTACACCCTGGCCCGCCAGGGCGCCGAGAAGCTCTGGTCGCTGCTGCACGGCCAGGCCAGCAAGGGCTATATCAATGCCATGGGAGCCATCACCGGTGGCCAGGCCCTGCAACAGGCCAAGGCCGGGATTGAGGCAATCTACCTGTCCGGCTGGCAGGTGGCGGCTGATGGCAATACCTCGGAAACCATGTACCCCGATCAGTCCCTCTATGCCTATGACTCGGTCCCGGCGATGGTGCGGCGCATCAACAACGCCTTCAAGCGCGCCGACGAGATCCAGTGGGCGCGTGGCGACAATCCGGGCGACGAAGGCTATATCGATCACTTTCTGCCGATCGTGGCCGATGCCGAGGCCGGCTTTGGCGGCGTACTCAATGCCTTTGAACTGATGAAGAACATGATTGCCGCCGGCGCGGCCGGGGTACATTACGAGGATCAGCTGGCGGCGGTCAAAAAATGTGGCCACATGGGGGGCAAGGTTCTGGTGCCAACCCAGGAGGCGGTGCACAAACTGATCGCCGCACGTCTGGCCTCCGATGTCTGCAATGTCCCGACCCTGTTGCTGGCCCGTACCGATGCCGAAGCGGCCAACCTGTTGACCTCCGACTTCGATCCGAACGATAAACCGTTTATGACCGGTGAGCGCACGGATGAAGGTTTTTATCGGGTAAAAAATGGCCTGGAACAGGCCATCTCCCGGGGCGTCGCCTATGCCCCGTATGCCGATCTGGTGTGGTGCGAAACCGGCACACCGGATCTCGGCTTCGCTCGCGAATTCGCCGAGGCAGTGCTGGAAAACAACCCGAACAAGCTGCTGGCCTATAACTGCTCGCCATCATTTAACTGGAAGAAAAATCTGGATGACAAAACCATCGCCCGCTTCCAGGATGATCTGGCCGAACTGGGTTACAAATACCAGTTCATTACTCTCGCGGGAATTCACAGCATGTGGTTCAACATGTTCGACCTCTCCTATGATTATGCACGCGGCGAGGGCATGAAACATTATGTGGAAAAAGTGCAGCAACCCGAATTTGCCGCGCGGGAAAAAGGCTATACCTTCGTCTCCCATCAGCAGGAGGTCGGGGCCGGCTATTTTGATGATGTCACCTCCACCATACAGGGCGGTTTCTCATCGGTGACCGCCCTGACCGGTTCCACCGAGGAAGGCCAATTCGACGACACATAAACGACTCGAAGGTGACGGCATGAGTGTCGATCCCGATCACCCGCCATCCAGCCAGGCCACTATCTTACCGGCCCCGTCGAATCAGGGTGTCGTCGGCGAGCTGGCCGAGATGATCGTGGCCGGCTTCGGCCGGCACTTTACGCTGTTTCGCGAGATAACCCGTGAAGCGCATGACAATTTTATCCGGGGTGACTGGGTAGCCAGCCGCCAGGCGGCGATCCGGCGTATCAGCCTGTACGACGATCGGGTTCGCGAGACCATCCAGGAATTGCGCGAACGATTCGACCACGAAACACTGCACGCCGCGCCCTGGCAACAGGTCAAGTTTCAATACATGGGCCTGCTGTATCGCCACCGGCAGCCGGAACTGGCCGAAACCTTTTACAACTCGGTTTTTGTCGGCCTGTTTGAACGCCACTTCTATAACAATGATTTCATTTTCGTGCGACCCTCCATGTCCACCGAACGGCTGGACAGTGACGACCCCGTATATCGAAGCTTTTATCCCCTGCGCGAGGGCTGGCGTGCCACGCTGCAGCGAATTCTCGCCACCGCCAACATCGGGCTGGCTTTTGGCGATCTGCGCCATGATGTACGCTGTATTACACAGGCCATTCGCCGGCATACCAACCTGCCACGTCGACTTGCCCAGCATTTTCAGATCCAGATGCTGCGCCAGCCTTTTTATCGGAATCGCTCGGCCTATCTGGTAGGGCGGGTTATCAACGGCCCGGACCGCTATCCATTTATTCTGCGCATCCGCCGTAATGCGGACGGCAGTGCCTATGTCGATCGGCTGATCAGCGAACGTGACAATGTCGCCAGTCTGTTCACTTCGGCACGCGCCTATTTTCTGGTGGATACCGAGATTCCCTCGGCGGTCATCCGCTTCCTGCTTGATTTTCTGCCGGAGAAAACCGCGGCGGATCTGTATACCCAGATCGGTTTTCACAAGCAGGGCAAGGCGGAATTTTATCGCGATTTTCTCGATCACCTGCAGCGTTCCTCGGATGCCATCGAGACCGCGCCGGGCAGCAAGGGTATGGTCATGGTGGTTTTCACCCTGCCCTCCTATCCCTATGTCTTCAAATTGATCCGCGATCGATTTCCTCCCCCGAAGAACACCACCCGGCAGAAAGTTATCGACCGCTATCATATGGTCAAACAACATGATCGGGTCGGACGGCTATCCGACGCCTGGGAGTTTTCCTACACGGCTTTTCCCGTGGATCGGTTTACCGATGACCTGCTTGAGGAATTGAAAACCGAAGCTACCTCGCAAGTTTCGTTCGAGGGCCATCAGCTGATTATCAAACATTTGTTTATCGAGCGTCGTCTCGAACCGCTGAACCTGTATCTGGAGCGGGCCGATGAGGAGGGCATGCGCCACGCGCTGCAGGATTACGGGGATGCTATCCATGACATTGCCGCCGCCGGAATATTTCCCGGCGATCTGCTGACCAAGAACTTCGGCATCACCAGTTACGGGCGGGTCATTTTTTACGATTATGACGAGATTATGCCGATGGACGAATGTCATTTTCGGCATATTCCACCGCCACGTTATCCCGAGGACGAGCTGGCGGCCGAGCCCTGGTACTCCGTGGGGCCCAATGATATTTTTCCCGAAGAATTCGCCGTATTTCTGTTCACCGATCCCCACCAACGCGAACTTTTCACCCGCCTGCACCCGGAGTTGCTTGACGCGGATTACTGGCAGCAGTTGCAGGCACAGCTGGCCGAGGGGCAGTTGCCGGAGTAAATCTGTCTAATTTTTGCTGTAAAACCGTGAACTTGCCGCTTTGCTGCTCCACCTGCGGCTTTGATGTTACAATGGGATGGTAAAATATCGAGAACCAAAGCGAGTGCCCTGTGTCAGATCCGGATAAATTAACCAAACAGCATGACAAACTCGTGCACAGCGATAATGTCAAAGTCACCTCCCATGTACAGCGGGAGGAAGGTGAATGGTTTATCAACACTGTGATGATCGAGGGCGAGGATGTTCCGTTTCGCTACAAGCGCAAGAAAAAATACAAGGATCTCACCGGCGCCCGCGTCAACCTGACCTATTATCCCGACAAACTCAATGTCGGCGGCATGGAGATGGAAATCATGACGGTCGTCCGCATCCGTGTCGCCTGAAGCAGACTAAATACCGGCATACGCCAATCAGCCGATAATCAGTTTTATTCCCACCAGAATAGTCACGATCTCGAATGCCCGCTTGATGGCCCGGTTACCCTTGATGATCGAATAGTGGGCGCCGATATAGCCGCCCAGCAGGGAACCCAGCAACAATACCGGCAACCAGTCCCAGCGAATCGATCCCAGCAGGCCCAGCGTCAGGGCGCCACTGCCATTCCAGAACAATCCTACCATCACCAGTGTGTGGGCGACGGCACGTCTGTAATCGAGCCCGAACCAGCGAATCAGCCACAGGGTGACAAACAGGCCGGTCCCGGACGTCAGCGACCCGTTGAGAAAACCGATACCGAACAACACGACACCGCCGATGACCAGCCCACTGCGATCCCGGTGACTGCGGGTATCCACCTGGCCAAGATCGGGGTTTCTCCAGGAATAAATCCCCAGCCCCATGGTCAGGACCCCCAACGCCAGTTCAGCCCAGCGGTCAGGCACATTCAGGATGACACTGGCCCCCAGCACCACGCCGGGCACCCCGGCCAGGAGCATAATCAGGGCAAATTGCCCATCCAGGTTCTTTTCCCTAAAGTGGCGGGCGGAGGCGCCGATACCCAGGGCAACACTGGCCAGCTTGTGGGTTGCCAGCGCCACACCGAACGGCAAACCCAGGAAAATCAGGGCCGGCAACTGCAATAAACCGGCCCCGCCGCCGGCAAAAGCGGAAAAGGCGTTGGCCAGCAGGGAAATAATAAATAACAGGATGTATTCCATAGGTGAAAAATTTCCTACAATGGGGCTCCTGAAACCAAGGGCTCTGTAATGATAACCGGATTCCGTTTACCAGTTCGCCTCGGCCTCGCGGCGCTGATTCTCGCGCTTGCCAACCCCGCGCTGGCGGGCCGATACAAATGCTGGACCAATGATGAAGGCGTGCGTGAGTGCGGCCAGAGTGTTCCGCCCGAATACTCCCAACAGCGGATTGAAATACTGAACGACCAGGGTGTCGTCATTGATGTTGAGGAGCCGGCCAAGACCCCCGAACAGCTTGAGGCGGAAAAACGGGCCGCTGAGCAACGTCGCCTGAAAGAACAACAACAGGCGGAACAAAAACGCCGCGACCAGGTACTTTTAAATACATTTACGACCGAGCGCGACCTCAAGCTTTACTACGAGAACAAAACCGCGGCCACTCAAAGCCTGATCGACATTACCCGGGCCAGCAACGAAGCACTGCGGGATAAACTCGGTGATCTGCAGAAACAGGCCGCCAATCAGGAACGCCGTGGCAAGGAGCTTTCCGAAGACCTTCTCGATCGGATGGAGCAGGTCAAGCGCCGGATTGCGAACAACAAGATTTTTATGGCCGAAAAAGCACAGGAACTGGATAGTTTACAGAAGCAGTTTGAGGTGGAGCTGGCACGTTTTCGTAAACTGAAATCAGCCCAAACCCCCCGCTAAATAAAAGTTCTCAATACCCGAGCACCCCACGTCGGGTGGATCAACAAGCGAAGCGGATCCACCTGAACCCAGCAAAACCTGGATCCGTCGCGTTGCTCCTTGATCCAGGCTACTCAGTAAATGGACAAGTATTCGGAACCCGTATTTAGCCCCTCAATCGCGAGCCTGCAGCAAGGCCTCCAGCAGGCTCCACTGATCTTCCCACATCTCCTGCGGTGAATGTCGAAAACCGCTGCGCACGTACTGGTTAATGCGCCCCTCGATGATCGACAGCAACAGGTTCGCACTCGGTCCGACCGGCAACCCCGGTGACAACTCGCCGTTCATCTCGCCTTCACGCAATACCTGCTTGAGCTGGGTTTCCAGTCTGTCATAGAACTGATCGATTCGGCTGCGCAGCCGTTCTGTCTCACCGACCAGCACATCGCCGGCCAGCAGTCGGGTAATGCCGGCGTTTTTGGCCGCGAAACCGAGTACCAGCGTCATGATGTGTTCGCTGCGCCGAATGGCGGATTTCTGATCCTCCAGAATCCGGTTGATCAGACCAAAGATGGATTCCTCGATAAACTCGATCAGTCCCTCGAACATCCGTGCCTTGCTGGGGAAATGGCGATACAGTGCGGCCTCGGAAACTCCGACGGCGCGGGCCAGACCGGCGGTGGTAATCCGCTCGCCGGGACTGTTCTCCAGTTCACTGGCCAGTACCTCGAGTATCTGCTGGCGGCGTGACGGCTTGTCCGATTGCTTCTGGTTCATGGTGCCTGTCTTCAGTTATGGTCCTTCAATTTCGGATCCTTTAATTTCGAATCCCTCAATTACGAATCCCTCAATTACGAATCAAGGTACCGACACCTTCGTCGGTCAATACTTCCAGCAGGACGGCGTGCTCGACCCGTCCATCGATGATCTGCGCGGTACCGACGCCGGAGTGCACGGCATCCAGGGCGCAGCGAATCTTGGGCAACATCCCGCCGTGGATCGTGCCATCCTCGATCAAACCTTCCACTTGCTTTGCCTTGAGACCGGTCAACAGTCCGCCGTCATTATCCATTACACCCGGCGTGTTGGTCAGCAGGATCAGTTTTTCCGCACCCAGGGTGATGGCCAGCTTGCCGGCCACCAGATCGGCATTAATATTATAGGACTGACCATCCTCGCCAACACCGATAGGTGCAATGACCGGAATGAAATCCCCCTGTTTGATCAGCATATTGATTACGGAAGGGTCGATACTCTGTACATCCCCCACATGACCGATATCGATAATCTCGGGCGTATTCATTTGTGGATTCTGACGCTCGAAGAGCATCTTGCGCGCCCGGATCAGACCGCCATCCTTGCCGGTCAGTCCGACAGCATGGCCACCGGCCTGATTGATCAGATTGACGATATCCTTGTTTACCAGGCCCCCGAGAACCATCAATACCACATCCATGGTTTCGGAGTCGGTCACCCGCATACCCTCGATAAACTTGCTCTCCTTACCAATCTGTTCCAGCACGTTACCGATCTGCGGCCCGCCACCGTGCACGACGACCGGGTTCATGCCCACGAGCTTCATCAACACGATGTCACGCGCGAACCCCTGCTTGAGTTTCTCGTCGACCATGGCGTTGCCGCCATATTTGATCACCATCGTCTTGCCTTGAAAGCGCTGGATATAGGGCAGCGCTTCGGTCAGGACCTTGGCGATATTCAGTGCGGATGTGGCGTTAATGCTCATACAAATGTTTTGCTGTCCGGTTGATGCGCGATGAAGTGCCTTGCCTAGAAAGGCAGGCTGAGATCGGGTTTGACCGATTGCAGTAACTCGCGGAACTGTTGCTGAATGCGTTGCAGGGCTTCCTTATCTTTGGCTTCAAACCGCATGATCAGGCTTGGGGTCGTATTGGACGCCCGCACCAATCCCCAGCCATCCTCAAAATCGGCCCGTACGCCATCGATCATGATGACATTGGCATTGTCAAACTCGGCCCGGCTCATCAGCTCGTCCATAAACTGGTGCTGTTCGCCCTCGGCCAGATCGACGCGCAGTTCGGGCGTGTTGACCATATCCGGCAGACTGGCAAAGACTGCCTGCGGCTTGCGTTTGTCCTTGGCCAGGATTTCCAGCAAGCGCGCGGCAGCATACAGAGCGTCATCAAAGCCGAACCAGCGTTCCTGGAAAAAGATATGTCCACTCATCTCACCCGCCAGCAGGGCCCCGGACTGTTTCATCTTGGCTTTAATCAGCGAATGACCGGTCTTCCACATGATCGGCTCGCCGCCTTTCTCCCAGATCACTTTGGTGAGATTACTGGAGCATTTGATATCGTAAATAATCTGCGCGCCATGGTTACGCGTCAGGATATCGGCGGCATACAACATCATCAGCCGATCCGGCCAGATAATATTACCATCGGGACTGACCACGCCAATGCGATCGCCGTCACCATCGAAGGCAATCCCCAGATCGGCATTCTGGGCCCGCACCAGTTCGATCACATCACGCAGGTTCTCGGGCTGACTGGGATCGGGGTGATGATTGGGGAAGTTGCCATCCACTTCGCTGTAAATATCGATCAACTCGACACCCAGTCCGCGGAATAATGCCGGCGCCACCGCCCCGGCGACGCCGTTGCCGCAGTCAACCACCACCTTGAGCGGACGCGCCAGCTTGATATCGGAAACAATCTGTTGGATATAGTCATTGGTAATGCTGTGCGTGCCATAGCTGCCCTTGCCCTGGGCAAAATCCTTGTTCTCGACACGCTGGCGCAAACCCTGTATCGCGTCGCCCGAGAGCGTTTCACCCCCCAGCACCATCTTGAAGCCGTTATAGTCGGGCGGGTTGTGACTGCCGGTGAGCATCACGCCGGAACCGTCGGCCAGCTGGTGCGCCGCGTAGTACAGGACCGGGGTCGGCACCATGCCGACATCGATCACCTGCAGGCCGGCGGCCTGCAGCCCGCGCACCAGCGCACCGCCCAGTTCCGGACCGGATTTGCGTCCATCGCGCCCGAAGGCGATTCTGGTCAGTCCCCGCTGGCGGGCCTCGCTGCCCAATGCCTGCCCGATCAATAGCGCATGCTGGGGAGTCAGAGTCCGCCCGACGATGCCGCGAATATCATAGGCTTTGAAAATCTCCGCCGGCGGTATGGCCGGCGCCGGCGCGTTACTGGCCGTGGCAGTTGGGGCAGCTTCAGGTTTTTTTGGCGACTCGGGCTCCCGGCTTTCGAAGCGGGCCCGATCCTCGTCGCTATCCAGTTCTTCCACCGACATGGCGCTGCTGTCCATAAAGATCCGGTCGGATGAGCCATCCAGGCCGGCCATGTGCAGTGAATTGCCCTCGTCATCGTGCTCGCGCTGCATGATCGGCGCGGCCGGCAAATCCTGCAACCGTTTGGCCATTTCCTTGAATTCTTTCATCTTGAGGAAATACTCATGGCGCTTGTTACCGCGCAGCACGCTGGCCTCGAGCAGCATGAAGTTTTCCAGATCGGCAGAGATGGAGCGGCTCATCGCCTGGTAAAGCAACAAGGTCACGATCCCGGTCAGAACGACACTGATCGCCAGAACGGTCAACAGGTTCACGTTAAAGGCCGAGACGCGTTCCACCTGCGGCATCCAGGCCGACAGTCGCCAGGCCGTGTTGGGGATATCCACATGGGTCGAGTCGGCGAGCGACTGATGCCGCATTTCACCGGCCTTGCCCAGCAAAACACTACTCTGCTCGGTAATTTTCTGGTTAAGCTCGACATAGCCATCGCCGGCCGCCTCGCCCAGCCAGCGATCGAGCAATCCGACATCCAGCGCCAGTTGCACATGGCCGATCACCTTCTCGCCGCTACGATCCAGCACCGGTTCAACGATATCGATATGTTCCTGTGGTGTATCCAGGGCGTGCACTTCCACCGGTGGCCGTGCTTTGAGTTCTTCCGCCTGACGCTGCAGATCCAGGCAGGCAAACCCCAGATGTGGCTCGCGGGTTTTATCGGGGGAATAAATCTTTGGCGGCAGCAAGCGCACACGCAGGGCGTTATCAAATATGGTAAGCAGTTCACCTTCCCGCTCGGCGATCGCCGAGCGGGTGCCGCTTTGCAGCAATTCGCGGGTCTGCGGATCCCGGGCGATGCTGCTCAGAGCATGGGCGTAATCGGCGACCGACTCGCTAATGCCGGCGGCGGTGCGTCGCGCCTCATTCTC
Source organism: Thiohalophilus sp. (assembly GCF_034521165.1). Lineage (NCBI taxonomy): Bacteria > Pseudomonadati > Pseudomonadota > Gammaproteobacteria > Thiohalomonadales > Thiohalophilaceae > Thiohalophilus > Thiohalophilus sp. The sequence goes on along the minus strand of NZ_JAXHMV010000013.1, from coordinate 84,456 downwards.
AAGAACCGCGTTCTCCTGGGTTTGCAGGGCACTGAGCGGGGTCATCTGGCCGATGAACACCGCGACCGAGAGGATGGCACTGAACAGCAAGAAAGCGATCAGACTGACCGCGAAGAGGCTAATACTGCTGGAACGGATCTGTTGTTCCTGGTTTTTGCTTTTACGTTTGCGACGACGGGCCACTCTGCCTCTCCCCTGTTATTCGGATTATGACGGGTTATGCACGACCGGTATGCCCGAAGCCGCCTTCGGCCCGAGAGCTCGCTGCAAATTCCTCCACGAGATCGAACTGCGCCTGGACCACTGGCACAAACACCAGCTGGGCAATACGCTCACCAATATTGATAGTAAAAGAATCGCTGCCGCGATTCCAACAGGAAACGAACAGCTGACCCTGGTAGTCCGAATCGATCAGCCCGACCAGATTACCAAGCACGATGCCATGCTTATGCCCGAGCCCGGAACGCGGCAGGATCACCGCCGCCAGCGACGGGTCGCCGATATGAATCGACAGGCCGGTCGGAATGAGTTCTGTCTGACCGGGATTCAATACCAGCGCCTCATCCAGGCAGGCGCGCAGATCGAGTCCGGCGGAACCGTCGGTGGCGTAATCGGGCAGGGGGATCTCTTCGCCGAGACGGGGATCGAGCAGCTTCAGTTGAATACGGGCCATAATGAATAAAGCGCCTGTGTTGGGAAAAACGTTATTGTTCTATTGTTATTTTATACGGACCGACGGTCGCGGCCGAAATCAGCTTTTTTTCAATTCTACAACGTTGGCGCCACTTGCGGCAGTCCGGGTTCCCGTTTCATAGCGACTGACAAGCAGCGGAATCAGCTGGCGCGCCAGCTGCGCCTTGCCGGCCAGCGGCAGCTCGGTCTCGCCACCCGGCCAGAATATCTGCAATACATTGGTGTCGCTGCCAAAGGTTCCCCGCGGTCTCGACTGCGGCCGGCCCCACCGGGTTGGCCACCACCATCTCCAGCCGTTTTTCCTGCAACTTGGCGCGGGCATAGCGGGCCAGATCCGTTGTCTCGGCGGCAAAGCCGACACAGAACAGCCGCGGGTGCCGCTGCTTGACGCCCGCAAGAATATCCGGGGTTTTCTCCAGTTCCAGCGACAGTGACACCGGATCTTTTTTGATTTTTTGTTCCAGGATCTGGACAGGCCGGTAATCGGCCACGGCGGCCGTGGCAATAAAGATATCCGCCTGCTCGGCACGCGCCATCACCGACTCGTGCATCTGCCCGGCACTGACCACATCAATGCGCTCCACATGCGCGGGCGTGGCCAGGCTCACCGGCCCACTCACCAGGATCACCCGGGCGCCGGCTTCCGCCGCCGCCTCGGCCAGGGCAAACCCCATCTTGCCGGAGCTGTGGTTGGATAAATAGCGCACCGGATCAATCGCCTCGCGGGTTGGCCCGGCGGTGATCAGCACCGTCTTGCCGGTCAGGCTGCCGGTACTGAACAGTTCTTGCACCTGCATCACGATCGTTGCCGGCTCGCTCATCCGCCCGGCACCCACATCACCGCAGGCCTGCTCGCCCTCCTCCGGGCCGATCAGCAGCACCCCGCGCTTTTGCAGGGTACGGATATTGTCGACCGTCGCCGGATTGGCCCACATATGGGCGTTCATCGCCGGGGCCACCGCCAGCGGGACTTCCGAGGCCAGGCAGACCGTGGAGAGCAGATCGTCGGCCCGGCCCTGGACCAGGCGGGCCAGAAAATCGGCGCTGGCCGGCGCAACGACAATGGCATCGGCCCAGCGTGCCAGCTCGATATGGCCCATCGCCGCCTCGGCGTCGGCATCCAGCAGGTGACGATGCACTGGCTGACCGGAGACCGCCTGGAAGGTCATGGGCGTGACAAACTCGCAGGCGCCGTCGGTCATCACCACCCGCACCTCGGCCCCCGCCTCGCGCAGCCGGCGCACCAGATCCGCCGCCTTGTAGGCGGCGATGCTGCCGGTCACGCCGAGCAGGATATGTTTGTTGGCCAGTTGCGTCATATATAAAGTGTATCAGAGATTCCGGGCCCTTCGGAGTTTACTCCGAAAGGCAGGGCCGAGGGACGAGTTACGAGTGACGAGGAAAATCTTGAACCACGAAGGCACAAAGACACGAAGGGAAGAAAACGACTGTCTTTGCTCGTCATTCCGACGCAGAGCCTGCCCCGAGCAGGCTCCAAACCGGGACCGGAATACATGCCGGATTGGCCTGAAATCTCGAACCCGGTTCGTCGTCTTACTCTGCAAGGAATGACCAATTAAGGGGGTTGGTTGTTGTTCCTCGTCACTCGTAACTCGTCCCTCGGTCCTCTTGCTTGCGACCAGTAAGCAAGCAGGGGTAGGCCGGACATAGCAACGCGGTGTCCGGCAACCCGAAATATGCCCGATACCGCTGCGCCGTATCGGGACTACCCGCTCCCTGGTTCTGGTTTTCCTCGTAACTCGTCCCTCGTCACTCGGCCCTGTTTCTGACTATAATTGAACAGCACTGTCTGGCCGGCTGGAAATGCTGGCCGGTTTACCCAATCTGCTGAAAACGACAAGGAGGTCGTATGTCCATCACCGACTGGCCGCAGGCGGAGCGCCCGCGGGAAAAACTTCTGGCCCGGGGTTCCGAGGCCCTCTCCGACGCCGAGCTGCTGGCGATTTTTCTGCGTACCGGCACCCGCGGCAAGTCCGCCGTGGATCTGGCCCGCGAGGTACTGCAGCGCTTCGGCGGTCTGCGCGGACTGCTCACCGCCGGCGAGGCGGAGTTCTGTGCCGTGGCCGGCCTCGGCCAGGCCAAGTACGTGCAATTGCAGGCGGTCATGGCCCTGGCCCAGCGTCACCTGGGCGAAACGCTGGAACGCGACAGCGGCCTGCACAGCCCCGAGGATACCAAGCGCTATTTGCAAAGCCGGCTGCGGGATCTGCCCCACGAGGTCTTCGCCTGCCTGTTCCTCGACAGCCAGCACCGGGTGATCCGCTACGAGGAGCTGTTTCGCGGCACCCTCAACGGCGCCAGCGTGCACCCGCGCGAGGTGGTCAAAAAGACCCTGGCCCACAACGCCGCCGCGCTGATTTTCGCCCATAACCATCCCTCCGGCATCGCCGAACCCAGCCAGGCCGACCGCCACCTGACCCGGCGGCTGGTAGAGGCGCTGGAGCTGGTGGAAGTGCGGGTGCTGGACCATATCGTGGTCGGCGACGGGGAGTGCGTGGCCTTTTCGGAGCGGGGCTGGCTATAAAAAACAGGGCCGAGGGACGAGTGACGAGGAGAACCGGCACGGCCAACAGCCTGCTTGAAATCCGCGCGATACGGCACTTTAGGAGGAATTGGGCTTGTAAGGCTGGCGGGAAATCCGTAAAATTCGCGCTCTTTGACGCATTGTGCAGCTGATTTTTGGAGAAATAACCATGGCCAGAGTCTGTCAAGTGACTGGCAAACGTCCGATGAGCGGGAACAACGTTTCCCACGCCCATAACAAGACCCGTCGCCGTTTTCTGCCCAACCTGCATACCCACCGCTTCTGGGTCGAGTCGCAGAGCCGCTGGGTGAAACTGCGTGTCAGCAGCAAGGGCATGCGCATTATCGATAAAAAAGGTATCGAGGTCGTCCTCGAGGACCTGCGCCGCCGCGGCGAAAAGGTGTAAGGAGTTTTATCATGCGTGACAAAATCAAACTCGTCTCCAGTGCCGGCACCGGTCACTTCTACACCACGACCAAAAACAAGCGCAACATGCCGGAAAAAATGGAAGTGAAAAAATACGATCCAGTGGTCCGCAAGCATGTGGCCTACAAGGAAGCCAAGATCAAGTAAGCCGATCCTGGCCTCCGGATTAAAAAACCCGCCCCCTCACCGGCGGGTTTTTTTATGCCTGCATCTCGCGCCGGTTCGAATTCGGGGCGCCAAACGATTATTATCAGAGCCATGAAACGTTATCAGGTAGGCGGCTGCGTCCGCGACAAACTGCTCGGCCTGCCGGTCAAGGACCACGACTGGGTGGTGGTCGGCAGCACGCCAGAGGAGATGCTCGAAGCCGGCTATCGCCCGGTGGGCAAGGACTTTCCCGTCTTTTTACATCCCGAGACCCGGGAAGAGCATGCCCTGGCCCGCACCGAGCGCAAGACCGGCCCCGGCTATACCGGCTTCACCTTTCACGCCGCCCCCGATGTCACTCTCGAAGCCGATCTGGCCCGCCGCGATCTGACCATCAATGCCATGGCCGAAACCGATACGGGCGAGATCATCGATCCTTTCGGCGGCCAGCAGGACCTCAAGGATCGCCTGCTGCGCCATGTCTCCTCGGCCTTTGTCGAGGACCCGGTGCGTATCCTGCGGGTGGCGCGCTTCGCCGCCCGGTTTGCCGAATTCGGTTTTCGGGTCGCCGACGACACCCGCGAACTGATGCGGCAGATGGTCGACAATGGCGAGGTCGACGCGCTGGTCCCCGAGCGGGTCTGGCAGGAAACCCTGCGCGCCCTGCAGGAAGACCGCCCCGAAGTCTTTTTTGAAGTGCTGCGCGAATGCGGCGCGCTGGCCAGACTGTTTCCCGAAGTCGATCGCCTCTACGGCATGCCGCAACCGGAACAGCATCACCCGGAGATCGACACCGGCGTGCACACCATGCTGGTGCTACAGCAGGCGGTAAAATTATCAAAGGATCCGGCCGTGCGTTTCGCCGCGCTGGTCCACGATCTGGGCAAGGGCACCACGCCGGCCGAAGAGCTGCCCGCGCACATCGATCACGAAGAACGTGGCGTGCCGCTGGTCGAGGCGCTGTGCGATCGCTATAAAATCCCCAACGAGTTTCGCGAGCTGGCGATCATGGTGACCCGCTATCATCTGCACTACCACCGCGCCGGCGAGCTCAAGGACACGACGTTATTAAAAACCCTCGAAGCACTGGATGCCTTTCGCCGGCCCGAACGCTATGAACAGTTCCTGCTGGCCTGCGAGGCCGACTCGCGCGGGCGTCCCGGTTACGAGGATCGCAGCTTCGATCAGCCGCGTATCATGCGCGAGGCCTTCGCCGCCGCGAGCGCCATCGAGGCCAGACCGTTCGTCGAACAGGGCCTGCAGGGCCAGGAGATCGCCGAGGCAATGCACAAAGCGCGCCTGACCGCGATCAAACAGGTCCGGCACACGGCCTGAGCATGGCCTTCGCCGATCACTTCTCCAAACAGGCCACGGACTACACCCGCTACCGGCCTCACTATCCGCCCGAGCTATTTGATTATCTGGTCTCGCTGTGTCCACAGTATGAACGGGCGCTGGATGTGGCCACCGGCAACGGCCAGGCCGCCGTCGCCCTGGGCGAACACTTTGCGAAGGTCATCGGTTGCGAACCGAGTCTGGCGCAACTGCGCAACGCGCAAAAGCAACACACCCTCGAGTATCTTTGCAGTACCGCCGAGCAACTGCCGTTTCCTGATGAGACCTTTGATCTGATCAGCGTGGCCCAGGCGGTACACTGGTTCGATCACGCCCGCTTCAATGCCGAAGCCGTGCGCCTGCTCAAACCCGGTGGCGTACTGGCGATCTGGGGCTACGGCCTGTTTTCCATCGCCCCGGCGATCGATGCGCTGATTAACGACTATTATGCCCATACACTCAAAGGCTACTGGCCCGAAGAGCGCCACTGGATCGAGCGGAGCTACGCCGACCTGCCCTTCCCCTTCGCCCAACTCGACACCCCGGCCTTTCACATCCAGGCGCAATGGACCCTGCCCGAAGTCATCGGCTACCTCGCCACCTGGTCCGCCACCCAGCGCTACCTCGCCGATTACAATCACAACCCGTTACCCGCACTCGAACAACGACTCGCCGAACACTGGCCCGATCCCTCACAACCCAAACCGATCCAGTGGCCAATCCACTTGCTTGCTGGTCGCAAGCAAGAGGGCCGAGGGACGAGTAACGAGTAACGAGTAACGAGTAAAAAAACTGAACCACGAAGACACAAAGACACGAAGGTTAAAAAGATTAATTCATTGTATTCTGCGCAGACAGGGGTAGGCCGGACATAGCAACGCGGTGTCCGGCATGGATTCCGGCCCCGGCTTAGAGCATGCCGGGGCAGGCTCTGCGCCGGAATGACGACCAGGGCAGAATTATTCCCCGTTCGTGTCTTCGAGCCTTCGTGGTTCAAGATTTTCCTCGTCCCTCGTAACTCGTCCCTCGGCCCTGTGTTGATAAGTGATATACTCCCGCCCCTCGCAACCACAACCCGAATACCCCTATGTCAAACCCCGCACCCAGAGTCGGTTTTATCAGCCTCGGCTGCCCCAAGGCGCTGGTGGACTCGGAACAGATCCTCACCCGGCTGCGCGCCGAGGGCTATGACATCGTCTCCGACTATGACGACGCCCAGCTGGTACTGGTCAACACCTGCGGCTTTATCGACACTGCGGTGGAAGAATCGCTGGAGGCGATCGGCGAGGCGCTGGATGAAAACGGCAGGGTGATCGTCACCGGCTGCCTGGGCGCCAAGGGCGACATCGTGCAGCAGACCCACCCGCAGGTGCTGGCGGTGACCGGCCCGCACGCCCTGCAGGAAGTGATGCAGCACGTCCATCAGCATCTACCCAAACCGCACGATCCCTATACCGATCTGATTCCGGCCGAGGGCCTCAAGCTGACGCCGAAGCATTACGCCTATTTGAAGATCTCCGAGGGCTGCAATCATCGCTGCAGTTTCTGCATTATCCCTTCCATGCGCGGCGATCTGGTCAGCCGGCCGATCGGCGAGGTGATGCAGGAGGCGGAGAACCTGTTCAAAAGCGGCGTCAAAGAGTTACTGGTCATTTCGCAGGACACCAGCGCCTACGGCGTGGATGTCAAATACCGCACCGAGTTCTGGGGCGGACGCCCGCTGAAAACCCGCATGACCGAACTGGCCGCCGCGCTGGGCAAGCTGGCGCGCGAATATGGCGCCTGGGTGCGACTGCATTATGTCTATCCCTATCCGCACGTAGACGAGGTCATCCCGCTGATGGCCGAGGGGTTGATCCTGCCCTATCTGGATGTGCCGTTTCAGCACGCCGCGCCGCGTATCCTCAAGCTAATGAAACGCCCAGGCAACATCGAAAAAACCCTGCGCCGCATCGAAGAGTGGCGCGCGATCTGCCCGGACATCACTCTACGCTCCACCTTCATCGTCGGCTTCCCCGGCGAGACCGAACAGGAATTCGAAGAACTGCTGGAATTTTTAAACGAGGCGCAACTGGATCGGGTCGGTGCCTTCGCCTACTCGCCGGTGGAAGGCGCCAGCGCCAACGAACTGCCCGACCCCGTCCCTGAGGAAGTCCGCCAGGAACGGCTCGAACGCTTCATGCAGTTACAAAGCGAGATCAGCGCAGAAAAATTACAAAAGAAGATCGGCCAGACGATGCAGGTCATCGTCGACGGCTTCAGCGAGGAGAACCTCCTGCTCGGCCGCTCCAGTGCCGACGCCCCCGAGATCGACGGTGCCGTGATCCTGGACCAGGTCGAAGACGAGGTACAGCCGGGGCAGTTCATGGAGGTGAAGATCGTCGCCGCCACCGAGCACGATCTGATCGGTGTGCCGACAGACGCTGCTCTCGAAGACTAAATAACTGTTCGTAATAAAGGGTATAGAGGCGTAGGTCCGGTTGCGCGCAGCGCTACCTGACATTCTGCTATCGGCAGGGTGTCACGCAGGCTAGCGCCAGCATGACCTGCAGCATTAGCCCTCTCGACGACAACCCGTCACACCGGGCTTCCAGTCCATCAGAAGCTGGCCGAGACCCGGAATCACAAGCCTCTGATTATTAACCTTTTCCAAGGCAACCTGTACTCCAAACCGGCCCCATGCGGATGCAAACAGATCATTTGCCTGCTAGGATTACAGAATGTTGATTAAATATGAACTTGTCATCTACTGGAGCGAAGAGGATCAGAGCTTTATCGTAGAAGTACCAGAGCTTCCCGGCTGCATAGCGGACGGCGAAACGTATGAACAAGCTGTCTCTAACGCGCAAAGCGTCATTGAGCAGTGGATCGAAACAGCACGAGAATTGGGCCGCCCAATACCAGAGCCTCGAGGCAGACTGATGTATGCATAATAACAGTTATTTTTACCTGCATATCGGGAGACGCTTTCTTCACATGCACTCTTTTACATAAGAATTCGGCCATGAAAGTCAGCTATTTCGAAGACACAGATACGCTATACATTGAATTCCGCAAGACGGATATCGCTGAATCCAGGGACCTGGACGAGAACACCATTCTTGGTGTTGACAAAAACGGCAACGTTTGCGCGATAACCTTCGAGCACGCAAGCCAGCATACCGACGTCAGGCATCTGATCGTCGAGGGCATAGCAGCTTAATAAAGTTCAAGTATTCTGACCCTTTGATCCCTGACCCTTTGATCCGTGTTGTGAGTTCTGCGGCGCGACGTATCTGCACTCAAATGGCGCGTTCCATCAGGTTATTGACAGTGATTAGCGCTTTTGCGCTCTTACGCCAATCACCGGGTCGAACCAACACAACTCTTTGAAACCTTTCATTTTCCAGCTGCAAGAGGCCGGAATCCGCGCATTAAGCAGATGACAGACTCTCTGCCCACGTCTGCCACCTTGTTATGCTTACATACGGGGTTTTAACGCTATAATCATTTTCATGCTCACTTTCTCGGGAAATTCGCAGAAAAATTATCTATATTCAACCTGTTGCACTGGTCTGATCCGGCTGTTCTCGGCTATTCATGGAGAGAAGCATCATGAAGCGCTCGCCCCGTAATTCACTCGCACTGCTCGTAGCCATCCTGGCCCTCTCAAGCTTTTTTTCCCAAACCGGCGCGCAATCCGGTTCCTACCCGGGCGCCGAGAAATCCGACCCCGGGCGCATGGGCTGGATGATCGGTTTTCCGCCGCCGCCTGAGAAGTTGATCATGCAGCCGGAATCTGATTTTTTCAGCTTCCCGAAATTGCGATGGACGGTATGCCACATTCGGGAACTGATGCCCACCAAGCAAGTGAGTAGAGGTATCAACCCACCGGTCCCGCTGGAGCGCACGATCGATGACGATATTGACGCTGTGACTTTCTCGCCCATGGGTAGCGGAAAAACCATGACGTGGAAGGAATCTCTCTCGGCGAATTATACCGATGGCATTCTCATTCTTCACAAAGGCAGGGTCGTTTATGAGAAGTACTTCGGCTGTCTCGACGAGATGGGCAAGCATACCGCTATGTCGATGACCAAGTCCCTTACGGGACTTCTGGCCGAGATACTGGTGGTGGAGGGGCGGCTCGATGACACAGCCAGGGTCTCCTCAATCATCCCGGAACTCAAGGACAGTGCGTTTGGCAGCGCCAGCGTACGCCAGGTGATGGATATGACTACCGCCCTTGACTACAGTGAGGATTACGCCGATCCCAAGGCGGATATCTGGGTTTATTCAAAGGCGGCGAGCCCGTTACCAAAACCAGAGGGTTATGAAGGCCCAAATGGCTATTTTGAGTACCTGCAAACCGTCAAACAGGACGGCGTTCATGGCGAGGCTTTCGGCTACAGGACAATCAACACGGACGCACTTGGCTGGATTATCTCGCGGGTCACCGGCAAGGACCTTGCGCACCTATTGTCGCAGCGCATCTGGCGCAGAATGGGCGCGGAACAGGATGGATATATGACCGTGGATGCCAGGGGAACACCTTTTGCGGGCGGAGGGCTCAGTGCCGGCCTGCGAGACCTGGGGCGCATTGGCCTGCTAATGCTCAACGGTGGAGAGATAAATAGCCAACGGCTGTTCCCGCAACAGGTTGTGGAGAACATCCGGGCCGGTGGAGACAAGAAAGTCTTTGACAAGGCGGGTTACAAAACCCTAACAGGTGGCAGTTACCATAGTATGTGGTGGATACTCCATAACAAACATGGCGCCTACGCCGCACGAGGCGTTCATGGACAAACTGTCTACGTGGACCCGACCGCCGACATGGTCATTGTGCGTTTCGCGTCTTTTCCCGCGGCCACAAACGCACAGATTGACCCGACCTCGTTGCCCGCCTATCAAGCCGTGGCCGAATATTTAATGAAAAAGTGAAGGGCGCATAAAAATGAGTGGGCAAAACGCTGCACCGGTTCCACGGAGGCAGGTCTTGCCTTTTGCTATCCCGCTATGAACGACTTCAGGCCGGATAAAGCCTGATACTGATTTGGACAGAAAATTGAATCATCCATTCTATCTCCATCTAATACGAAAAAGCCTGGCCCTTATCGCGGTGCTTTTTGGTGTGGTAACGGTTTTTGCGGGCAGTCGTGTCCTGACCGGCTCCGATCCGGGGTATGTGGTCTTTCTGCCCTTGCTCGTCTACAACACGGTAATGGGATTTATTTACATCGGCGTGGGGATTGTCGCGTGGCGTAATGTTCATTCTGGGCGAAACGGGGCTGCAGCTGTCTTTGTGCTGAACCTGCTTGTCCTTGCCGCCATCTGGATGCTTTACAACTCGGGCGGTGCCGTGGCGATTGACAGCCTTCGCGCCATGACATTGCGTACGGCTGTCTGGCTGCTGCTCTTTATTGGTCTGTTCTGGCTGAGCCGCCGCACAGCAGAGACTTGAGACCGGCGCCAGAAAGCCCCGCACAGTTTCTGAACAGCATGCGTGCATGTCAAAATCGCCGGGGCGGAGTCGTTCAGAGCTTGCCGCCAATGTGAACGCGCAGTACCCTGATAAACAGGCCTTGGCCAGAAAAACTATTGGTTATAATGTCATTATGAATTATTACCGTACACAACAGGCTCTTTAATCAGCATACCAACCAGCAGCCGCACACTATGGCAATGAAACTGAAGCAATTTCTCGGGTATGAATGGGATGCTATTGCGGGAATCGTGGCAGCGGTTATCGCTATCGTTCTGCATCTTCTGCATGTAGTGGATGAGGAGGTAATCCTGCCGATACTTCTGGCCCTTCTGGGTTTACTGTTTATCAACTTCATGCGCCATACCCGCAATAATGAACTGACCGCCGAGCAGGTCGAGTCCACCGCACAGGCGGTAGAGCGTATCCAGACCTCACTCAGTATGCCCGACGTGGTGCTCGTCGGCCCGCGCCATTTGCGGACGGTAAATGAACATTTTGTCCGGGATATGAGCGGGGAGACGATCTGGTTTAATGTCTGCCTGTCCATGTATCTCCCGCAGTCCCTGTTCGATGCATTACTCAAACCGGCTATCGATAATCCACTGGTAACATCCATCCAGTTTGTGCTCGACGCGTCACAGAAAGATTTGTGGCAGACTCTGCAGCCCCGAATCGCCGAATGTTCCGGCCAGTTCAAGGTCAAGGAGCCGCGCTGGTGCCACTTGAGCAAGACGACTTCATTTATTCTGGCCGACAGTCAGGCAAGCGGCGGGACCGAGGCGCTGCTCAGTTTCTGGGGAGAGCCGTTCATGGCCCAGAGTACCGAACAGGAGGTGCCACGCTTTATCTTCCACATCCAGAAAAATTCCGAACTGCTGCCGCATCTTGTCGAGCTGCAACGCACACAGTCCCGTTCTGCAGGGGCCGTCTGAAATTTAAACCAGTCCCGCTAAATCCAGGTCAGGACCCGGATTTATTCCGTAAATGATGTTGGTGACAAAACGGTAACTTATGGAGATCCGGGTCAAGTTTTGCTTTTCTAGCTGCGATACACTCGCATATCTAAATACGTAAGGGCAAAAGGCAAGACCTGACCCTAGGAATTCTTTGACCCCAGGAATTCTTGTAAATTATTACCGTGCATTGCAGGCTCTTCAATCAGCATGCAAGCCAGTAAGACCCGCCCTGTAAATCCCCTTTAACTGCTCATTTTTCTTTGGTCGCGGCTAGTACTGCTTCGATAAAAAAGTAGTAAAGTCGTGCCGATGTGCTATAAAGATTGCCTAAGGCTGCAACGCCCGGAATTAGAAAAACCGTTCTGTCCAAATCTCATTCTCACACAGGAAGTGCACAATGAAGCCCATTAAATATCTTGTTTTTGCACTTGTTTTCATGCCGATGACAATATTTGCCCATGAACCACAGCTTCCGCTTGATTTTGAGCAACATACGCTCGAACAGGTAAGCCAGCATATTCATGTTGTTCATGGCACCCAGTCACTCCCCAACCCGCAAACCCGCGGTTTTATGAATAACCCTTCGGCGATTTTGACTCACGGTGGAATCATCATTGTTGATCCAGGAAGCAGCGCTGAAATCGGCCGGCAACTGCTGACAAAGCTTCGCAAGATCACTGATAAACCTGTTATCGCCGTGTTCAATACCCATGTCCATGGCGATCACTGGCTGGGGAATCAGGGCATCCGGGAAACCTATCCTGAAGTTCCGATTTATGCGCATACGCGGATGCTCGAACGCGTTGAAGCCGGTGAAGGTGGGACCTGGGTTCAGCTGTTTATGGGCATGACCGAAGGCGCGGTTGAAGGCACCCGGGTAATTGGGCCGAATATCGGCCTCTCCGGCGGAGAGGTTCTGAGCCTGGATGGCATTACACTGAAAATCCATCATACCGGCCACGCGCATACCGACCATGATCTTATGATAGAAGTTGTTAATGACAAGGGGCTGTTTTTTGGTGACATCGTCTCTTCCCGGCGCGTTCCAAACTCTGACGTCCCGCAAGATGCGAGTTTCAAGGGTTCTATTGCCGCGATCAAAGCCATGCTGGATGAGGATATTGCTGTTTATATCCCCGGTCACGGTCGCAGTGGCGGTCGGGAAGTCCCCGAATCATCTCTTCTTTTTCTTGAAGCGCTGAATGCGTCAGTCACCCACTACTTCAACCAGGGACTGCAAAGCTACGAGATGAAGGACAAAGTGATTGACGATCTTGCTGAATACCAGGACTGGAACAACTTTAACGAGATAGGACGGGTGATCAATTTTGTATTCCAGGAAGTGGAGCAGGATAATTTCTGATCACCTTGCAGCACCTGTCATGCAATCGCCTCAGCGATCGATGGTAAACAGAATATCGGCGCTCTGGTGCTCGCCGCTTTCGCCCTTGATATACCAGCGGTCGGATAACTGATATCGCACGCTCAGCGTGTTGAAGGACTCGACAATCCCCACGCCGTAGCTAACATAGAGTCTGGGTGCCAGGTAGCGGCCCATGACCAGCGAAGCCTGTTCGCCGGTGTCACTGGCTTCGACGCGCATTTCATCCAGCCCGAAACGATCGCCGATCTGCCGTGCCAGACTGTCGCCGCCGCTCAGGCTCAAGGCCAGTGCCGCTTTGGCCATCATGCTGCCTTCCTCGCCGGACGCTGTTTCCAGCGGGCGGCCCAGCATCAGGTAGGCCAGTGCATCGGTCTGGCCCATGGCCGGGATGGAGAATAGTTCCACTTCCGGTTGATTGAGGCTGCCGCGCACGCGGATTCCGGCGGTGACGTTATTCACCTGGCGTATCGCGCGCAGATCCAGGCCGGGGTTGCTGACCGGGCCACCCGTATACAGCAGGCGACCGTGTTCCACCGTGAGACGCTGGCCGTAGGCGGTATAGCGACCTTCGACCACGTTGATCTCGCCGATCGCGGTGGTCAGTTCGCCGGGACTGTCCGTCAACAGCAGATCGCCGCCCAGCCGTCCGTCGAAGCCGAAGCCGTACAGGCTCACCCGATCCCCCAGCGTTACTCGCACCCGGGTGGTGATTTGCCATGGCTCTTCGACATGCTCCTCGCCGCCGACGATCACCACGTCCTCCGAGACCCGTGCCGCGGTGGTAACATCTTTGGGCTGCAGGCGCGCAAAGGGCACGTGGACTTCGCCACTGATATTAATATTGCGCCCCTGCAGCTTGAGTTGCAGATCGGGGGTAATATTAACCCGGGCTTCGGGGATGCGCGCCACCTCGACGTTTTCACCTTTTATAGTGATCGTCGTTGGCCAGCCGGCCTGGTTGTCCAGTCTGGTTTCACCCTGTAATCGCAAATCGCCATCACCGGAGTGGGCTATCAATTCGTAATTCAATTTGTTCAGCACATCGCTATGCGCATTCATGCGAACTTGTTCCAGTTGCAACCCGAGGCGGGGGATGCGCAGCCGGCCCTGATCAAGATTCGCCTTGCCGCTGTAGCGCGGGTTGGCCAGCGTTCCGCCAACATCAAGCTTCATCGCCAGCTTACCGTCGAGATCCTGTACATCGGGTAACAGCGCTTCGATAATACCGAGCTGGTTAATCGTCACACTGGCGCTGCCCTGCATGGGCTGGGTATCACGCACGAGGTTCAGCAATTGCGCATCGGGCAAGACCAGTCTCGCCTGAAATTGATCGCCGTTACCCATGGCCAGGTTTGATGTCGCCCGTATTCCCTTCTCGTCCACACTCAGATCGAGACTGCCCGTGCGATACTCCCAGCGTTCCACTTCTCCTTCGAGGACGGGATAGGTGACACTGCCTGCCGGTAACTCGATGCGAGCCCGGCCGGTCAGTTGCTTCGGGGCATTCAGCTGCCAGGCGGCTGTGGCATTAGCGACACCTTCAATGATCAGATCAGACGGTAACCAGGGTGAGAATACCTGTAACGGAAAGTTAACCAGCTCGAGCTGTGAGCGCCAGCGCTCCCCGGTTTGTTGTACCTCGCCGCAAACACTGGCGTCGCCAGACTGTACACAGAAAGGAGCAAGTTCAAAGTTATTTCTTATCAGGTTCAGGGCGACCGGCTGTTGCAGATGCCAGTTGTCAAATTCCGTGCTCAGAAGATCAATCGCCTCGATCCGCCCGCGCCAACCCTCCGCACTGGCCGCTCCTTTGAGTTCCACGCGTGCCGTGTTCCCGTCATCCATGGCAACCAGCTGTAACTGTGCCGGATCGGCCTTGATTTCTAGCCGGTCAATCTTCTGGTTATGTACGTCAAGCGCCTCGACGACAAGATCGATATTGACCTGTTGCCAGCGAAACAGATCCACATCCAGATTACCGCTGATGTTGCCAATGTGATATTCCGGCAGACTCATCGCCTTGCCGTTAAACGTCGCCTGGATGATCGGCTCGCCCTGCGTGCCACCGAGCTTGCCCGTGGCCTGCAGCTGGCCACCGGCCCGCGGATAAAGCATGGCCAGATCGTCGGCATCAACGGACCAGTCAAGACTCATGTGTTTACCCAGCTGGCCCTGCGCATTCACCGTGGCCGATCCCGATTCGAGGTCAAACTGTTTTACCTGTATCTGGCCCGCCTCCCAGGCCAGTCGGCTGCGCAGATTCACCGGCTGACCGCGTAACTCGCCACTGAGTCGGGTTATGTCGGCCTGTGCTATGACCTGACCCGCCTGTACCTGCCCCGTCGAAGTGAGACCAGCATTTAACCGACCGGGCCATTGTGGCCACTGCACGGCAGGATTGAGATTGTTGCCTGTGACCCGCACATCCCAGGCGAGTCGCGGTGACCAGTCGAGCCGGCCTGTCAGGGTGGTTTCACCATCCAGCGCCACGATCCGCAACGTGTCGAAATCAAGCCCATCGGCATCGCCGATGGCATTGACCTGCCAGGTCGAGGGGGGCGTCTGCGGCAGCGGATGATCCGCGCTGAGGGCGATCCGATACTGATCCGGTTTGCCGTCGATGCGGCCTTCGCCACTGGCACTGTCTATCCAGGCATCACCACTCAGCGGCCAGCGCAGGTTTTCCCAATCCAGTTGCAAGGCCAGTTCGCCGCTTTGAATACCGCCATCGCCGGGCGTCCAGTTACCTTCGGCATTGAGCACGGTTTCCGTGGCTGGCGCTTGCAGACGCAGCTGTTCGAGAACAAGTGATCCATTCTGTGCCAGTTGTAGTTTTACGTTCCCCGAAAAGGGACCCTGCCCTGGATATTCACCATCCATCCGCCCGCTGAGTGAAGCCGTCTGTCGATCGCCTTTGCCCTGTAACTGCAAACTGCCGGTAATCGCGGGCCAATCCGTGTTGAGTTGTGCCGTATTGAACTCGCTGACATTCACGTTCGCCTGCCAGCGTAACGCGTTTAACAGATCGCGGGCCTCGCCGTTGAGCGTCATCTGCAGCGGGCCGCTGATCGTCTGTTGTAATGTAAGCCTGTCCAGATTGCCCCGGCTCTGACCCTGGCCGCTCAATTTCGGTTGCTGCGGCAAACGAAGTTGCCATTGCATATTCAGCTTGTGCTGATAATTACCGACCGGTTTCAACGTCCCGTCGATATGCACATCAAACGCCTTCGCAGCCACATCGAACCGGTCGATAAGAATGCTATTGCCCTGGCTTCTGGCATCAAGCGTGAGCTGTTGCAGGACAACTTGCTGCTCATCCCGCGTGATCCGGATGTTATCGACCCGGATATCCTCGAGTGCCACCGCCACCGGCAAACGAATGTCCGGCAGCTCAACTTCCTGCTCCGCCGTGCTTTGTTGTGCGGCGGGCAGTGTGACAGACACGGACTGGACATGCAGTTGGCTGACAACCAGACTGCCCGTCAGTAACTCAAAGGGCCGCCACTTCAGCCTTGCCTGTTCAAGGACAACCCGGGTATCCGCATGCTGATAAACCAGATCGGTGGCGGTGATGCGACCGAACAGCCGCCCTTCGAGTTTGCCGATGCGTAATTCGCCGGGAATGAAGTCGCTGCTCTGTTGATAGGCCCAGCGCAAACCGCTTTCGGTCGCAACTAGCCAGAATAAGCCGCTGCCCGCAAGCAATAACAGCAGCAGGAGCATGGCGAGCAGGTTTTTTTTCAGCTCCTGGCGCATCACAGATCCGGACCTATGTTGATATGTATTCGCCAGGGATCGCCCGGTCGCGTGATCGCCGAAGCAAAATCGATGCGCACCGGACCGATGGGCGACTTCCAGCGTAGTCCCAGGCCGGCGCCGCGTTCGAGTTTCTCATCGAAATCGTCGATAGCGTTGCCGGCGTCATAGAACACGGCCACGCCCCACTTGCCGCCGAGACTGTGCTCGAACTCGATACTGCCGGTCATCAGGTGCTTGCCACCGACCACCCGGCCACTGTCATCCACCGGTCCCAGGGATTCATAGGCATAACCACGCACGCTTTGTGCGCCACCGGCAAAAAAGCGTACCGACGACGGCAGTTGGTTAAACTCATCGGTCACCGTACTGCCGAACCGGCCGCGGGCGATAAACCGGTTATTGGCACCCAGCGAGATGATGCCCTTCAGTCCACCCTGAACCTGATAAAAGTCGGTATCGGAAACCAGTTGCTCACTGGCGCCGCGCAAACCGATATCAAAACGCACACCATCCAGCACATGCACGAACCCACGACCCCAGGTACGACTCCAGTCGACACTGGGGATGAGCAGGGTTGAATCACCCTGATCCTCGGCGACGACAAAGTCTTCCTGTTGATAGTGCAGTCCGATGGATTCACGCCACTGACCCCGTCCGCGATTCAGGCTGACGCCAACAGTACGCAATGTACTTTCGCTGGTGTCGGTTTCCTCGTTAACCACCCCGGCGCTGTAAATGATCTGATCGGTACGCGGATCGAGTACCGGCACCCGGTAACGAACGCCGAGGCTGTACCCAATCTCCGATACCCGGGCATCGGTGCTGATGCGATGGCCCGATCGGTTCAGGCGCGGCATCTCCCAACCAAATTTTGCGCGAGCGCCGGTATCCGTCCCGTAACCCAGCCCCAGCGTATAACGGTGCGGCTTGCGTGGGGTCAGCCTGACATTGACGGGGACTTCTTGTGATGCCGCCTGTGGCTGGCCGGGGGAGACCTCGACACGGGAGAAGTAATCGCTGTCGTTGAGCGCATATTGCAGTTCGATAACCTGATTGAGGTTATAGGGTTCGCCCTGTTTGAACGGGATATAACGTTGCAGCAATGCCGGGTCGATCACATCCTGCTGCAGTGAAACCTCGCCAAAATTATAACGTGGGCCGCCCTCGTAATGCAGGCGAACACGCGCCTCATAGCTGTCCAGATCGATCTCTACCCGGTGTTTAACAAAGCGCGCCTCAAAATAACCCCGCGTGGCGGCCAGTTCAGCCAGGTTATTCTTGATCGACTCATACTCAAGATGGTTGAATACACCGCCCTGTTGTAATGGCAAATTGGCCGCCAGGTCTGAAAATGCCGGATCCTGCTTCAACTCCTCGCCGAGTATCAGTTCAAATTCCACCACTGGCAAGGCGGGGCCCTTGTCTATCGTATAGATGGCCTGCCACTGACCGGGGCCTGGCTGGTTCAGCTCGCCGTTGATTTCTGGTCGGTAGTAACCATAGGGTTTTAACGCATTGGCGATTTCTTCTGTAGCCTTGTCATGCAGGCGCTTGAGGCGGCCTTCTGTCAGCAGGGGACTGTTTTTTTGCTGCTCAAGGCTCAGATAGAGACGGACATTGTTTTCAAAGTCGGCCTCGACTCCGCGTATCTCCACACTCAGGCTGATTTGTGCAACAAGCGGATTGCAGAAAACACAGGCCACCAGGGTCAACAGCCATTTTTGCATCTTGCACATCAAGCATCCTTATCACACCGGGGTATCCAGACAGTGTATAGTATATAGGGTATACGCACGGCTCAAAACAGCCTTGCCGGATTTGCCGGCCTGACAGGCCAAACCGCTGCTCGTCACCTGTGTGCGGTTAACAGAAAAGACCAACACCAATCAGGAGTTTACAATGCTTCAACATTTCAAGACCGCCCTGATCACCACACTATTTTCCCTGCTGGCTTCAACGGTTTCGGCCGCGGAGACTCTGAAGCTGGAACAACTTGCCGATAATGCCTATGCCATCGTCGGCGAACTGGGCAATCGCAGCGTCGAGAACTTGGCCAACAATGCCACCTTCGGTTTTGTTGTCACCGATGCCGGTGTGGTATTGATCGACCCGGGCGGTGTTTATCAGGGCGCCGGGGCGCTGCAGGCCGTCATCCGTACGGTAACGGACAAACCGGTCACTCATGTGATTAACACCGGCGGGCAGGATCATCGCTGGATGGGTAACGACTATTTCAAGCAACAGGGGGCGGCCATTATCGCCAGCGCCCGTGCAGTGGAAGACCAGAAGACGCGCGCCCGGGACCAGTTCTCCCGCCTGGCCAGCCTGATGGGCAGCGAGGCGATCGAGGCCACCCGGCCGGTACATGCGGACAAGACCTTCGATACCGAGCTGAAACTGAAGGTCGGCGACACGGTTTTTGAAATCCGTCACGCCGGTCAGGCGCACACCCCCGGTGACAGTTTTGTCTGGCTGCCGCAGGAGAAGATTATGTACACCGGCGACATTGTCTATACCGAGCGCATGCTGAGCATCCGCGATTATTCCAGCAGTAAAAACTGGATAGAGAGTTTTCGCGCCATGGCGGCCTATGAACCGGAAGTGGTGGTCCCGGGCCACGGTGCCCCGACCAGCCTCGACAAGGCCCGCGCCGATACCTACGACTACCTGGTGTTCCTGCGCGAGTCGATCGCGGAATTTATGGATAACGGCGGGGATATTTCCGAGATTGGCCGTATCGATCAGTCCCGGTTCGATTATCTGGCCAACTACGAGGATCTGGCCGGGCGCAATGCCCAGCGGGTTTACTCCGAACTCGAGTGGGAATAATCCCGGGGAAAAGATGTCAGGCAGCGCGCTGCGCAGCCTGACCTGCCCTGGATGGCGTTTTCGCCAGCCGTCTTATTCGATCTGCAAGTCCTGTTGGGTCTGCCCGGATTTATGATGAATCACGATTTCCACCCGCCGGTTGGCCGAGCGCCCTTCGGGGTTGTCGTTCTTTGCCACAGGCCGGGTGTCGGCATAACCGACCGCACGCAGGCGATCGGAGGCGATACCCTGGCGTTGCAGATAGCGCACCACGCTGGCGGCACGGGCCGAGGCCAGTTCCCAGTTTGAGGGAAACTGGTCGGTGGTAATCGGGAGGTTGTCGGTATGCCCCTCCACCGTGATCCGGTGTGGTTCGTTTTTCAGAATCGGGATCAGGGGATCGAGGGTTGCCAGTCCTTGTGGCCTCAGCTCGGCCTCGGCCACATCGAACAGGATGCGATCGCTGATCACCAGGTTGACCCGATCTTTTTCCACCTGGACCTGAACCGAATCATCCAGGCCGTCCAGCAGCACACCGCCCAGCGGAGTTACCGCCTCCTCGACCGGCTCCCGCTTCGATTCGATTGGCGGCCGGGGAACGACCTCCGGCTTTGGCACCACCTTGACGGCCTCGGGCGTTTCCTCGTCGGTGAAGTCGGCAAAGGTCAGCAGAACGACGAACATCGTCAGCAGCAGGGTCAGGGTATCGAGGTAGGAGATCAGCCAGCTTTCGCCCTCGGTATCCTGGGCCTCGGGATCATCCAGGCTCTGGATAGCCAGGTTATTGCGTGCCTTGCTGCTTTGCCCCATCGCCGCCTGCCACTGGCTCATGATTTGCTGTCCTGCTGTTTGTCGGCGTAAATATCGACCCCTGTGTCTTTTTGCTCGTCGGGCAGATCTTCGTAGGGTTGATCGCGTATGTCATCCCGGTACTGGGCCATGAACGAGCGCAGGGTTTCGCGAACAAAGGCGGGGTTGCGCTTTTGCGAGATCAGCATGACGCCCTCGAGGATCATGTTCATCACCACCAGGCGCTGTTCGGTACGTCGTTCCAGCTTGAGCGCAATCGGTTTGAAAATCAGGTTGGCCAGCAAAATGCCGTAAAAGGTAGTAATCAGTGCCACACCCATATATTGACCAATCTGGGAAATCTCGCTTTTATCCAGGATCAGCATCATATTGATCAACCCGACCAGGGTTCCGATCATGCCAAAGGCCGGTGCGAACGAAGCCATACTGCGGAAGATTTGCGCCTCGGCCCGTTCCCGTGCCCGCATGCGCGAGATGCGCCACTGCAACATGGAAACGATATCGTCCATTGGCGCAAGATCGATCACCAGCTGCACGCCGGTGCGTAAAAACGGGTTGGTGGAAGTGGTCAGCTTCTGTTCGACGGCCTGCAGCTTGCCCTGAAACCAGAGACGGGCAATTTCCGTCAGCTCTTCCATATCATCGTGCAGGGACGACTTCTCGTGGCGTAATACAATCCCGAACACCCGGAACACGCGCAGCACTTCGCGCAGGGGATAGGCGATAAAAGTCGCCGCCAGGGTGCCCACCAGCACAATCGCCAGGCCCGGCAGATTGATATAGGCCGCCGGATCCTCCGCGCCGATATTCAGCACATAAAACAACAGCCCCACACCGGCCAGCATGCCGATTAACGTCGATGGATTCATTCCTCACTCCCGAGATTGCTATACACCCTTTATCGGATACCCTGCCGCCAACTTGATGTTGCACAAAACAGACGATTGGCCGGCCAGACTGGCGGAATGCATCCGGGGAAACCCTGCAACTGGACTATTCGGAGCCGAAGCGCTGGTGCGCTGGCATCATCCAAACCATGGGCTGCTACGACCGGACAGTTTTATTCCCATACTGGAGAAGTCGGGGGGTAATTTACCGGCTCACGCAAAAATGATCGCTGATGCCGTCCGTTTCACTGCGCATCACCGTCAAAAGGCGTAGCCCTGTCCAGTTTCGGTGAATGTAGCGGCTTCGGATCTGCTCGAACATGATCTGGCCGCGATCATCCGACGCAGCCTGGATGCCCATTGCGGCGATACAGGGGATTTGCGCATGGAAATGACCGAAACCGGCATGGTGAGCGAACCCGCCCGGGTCCGCCGGGTCCTCGAAGATCTGCAGCAAATGGGTATACAGTGCTCGATCGACGATTTTGGTACCGGCTACTCCTCACTTTCCTGCTTTTGACTCTCTATTTGTAAAAAATATGCCGGCCGATCGTGGCCACTTTTTGCTTGCTACGGGCCCAGCTGGGACGGATATAACTGGCATGGTAAAACAGGGCACCTTCTACCCGCGGATCGTGGCGCCGGTAATAGACATCCCCGGCGACCCGACGGGCAGTTTTATAGGCCGGATCGCTCCTGTCGGCGGTGAGTTCAAGTTCGGTCCATGAAAAGGCGCCAACATGCCGTTTGCGTATTCTGTCCCAGCGCTGTTCATGCACCACTTCACACAACGTGTCCGGAAAGCGCTCTGAGGCTACACGGTTCAGGGTCACTTCCGCCACGGCGTACTGGCCGGCAAGCGACTCGCCGCGCGCCTCGTGATAAACATTCAGCGTCAGACAGCGCAAATCACGCGTTGCCTGCCTGTCCTGCTGTATCTGGTTGTTCAATGCCGAAATGCCCAGCGGGATCGCCACTAACAGCGCAAACACGCCGGCTGCAACAGCCAGCCGGGGTTTGTCCCGCGTATACCACCAGGATTGCAGTCCCAACCGCCAGCCATACCAGGTAGACGGCCAGGTTAACTCACGCAATTTTTCCCATATTTTATCCATACGTTAATTATAACGCCCCGATAACATGGACAGGGGAGTAGCGGGACAATTTGTGTCGCAGGGCACACACCGGACGGTTCCGGCTTTCTGGCTGCTGTCACTTTCTCTTTTGGCCGTCTCTCAACAAGTTAGCCACCAAAGACGCTGAGCTCACCAAAGGTTCAAAACTGCTAATATGATGTGATGCACTTCCGTGGCAGAAACGTGCGAGAAGTTAATACTGTCAATTTATCCATCGAAACACCAAAGACACTGAATTCACCGAAAGTTCAACTCAGTGGTTTTCAGCGTATTCGGTGAGTTCACTGTTTCGGTGGTTATATATTTCTCTCTATCTATTCTTCGAACTCTCTATTGGCCTGGCGAGCAATATTCAGGCTTTCTCCGCAATGATTATCGCCCGCCTGGGGGCGGGATAGCCTTCGATCGATTTGCCGTGATCATCCGGGTCAATAAAATCGGCCAGGGACTGGAAAGTCATCCATTCGGTCGCCCGCTGTTCTGCTACTGTCGTCGTGGTGACATCGACGGTGCGGATGTTGGTGAAACGGCAACGTCGCAACCAGCGTTCGAGCATCAACACCGAGGGCAAAAACCAGACGTTACCCATGCGCGCATAGCGGTCTTCCGGGAACAGGCAGGTATGCTCGTCGCCTTCCACCACCAGTGTCTCCAGCACCAGCTCACCACCCGGAGCCAGGCAGTCACGCAGTTGCAGCAGATGATCCAGGGGCGAGCGTCGGTGGTACAACACGCCCATGGAGAAGACGCTATCGAAGGTCTCCGGTTTTTCCGGCACATCGTCGATGCCCAGCGGCAGCACATACACGCCCTGCTCGCCGGCATAACGATGCATGACTTCGTACTGCAGGGTAAATAACGGGGTGGGATCGACACCGATGACCAGCTCGGCACCGGCACCTTTCATGCGCCAGCAGTGATAGCCATTGCCGCAGCCGACATCCAGTACCGTGCGCCCGACCAGTGGTGAGATGTGATCTTTTAATCGATCCCATTTCCAGTCGGAGTGCCATTCGGTATCGATATGGATCCCGAACAGCTCGAACGGGCCCTTGCGCCAGGGGCGTAGTTGTTTTAACTGCCGCGTTAATGTCTCACGTTGTTTGTCGCCCAGTTCGCCGCCGTCGCCGATGCGCACCGCGCCCCGACTGAAATCACAACTGACCGGTTGCGCCTCCGGCATCGCCGCTACCGCGGCCTGCCATTTTGGCAGATCGCCATAGCGTTTGGGATCCAGTCTTTTTTCGATCTGCCCCGGCAACTGTTGCGCCCAGCCGGCCAGCGGAGTATTTACCATGCGTTGATACAGGCCGGAATAGTCGATCATTTCACCGCCAGCAGGGAAGCAAAGTTAAAACATTGAAACCATTGATGGACCTCTTTAAAACCGGCCTGTTGCAGGCGTTCACAATGGGTTTCGAAGCTATCCGGAACCAGTACTTTTTCCAACGCCGTGCGCTTCTGACTGATCTCCAGTTCGCTGTAGCCGTTGGCTTTTTTAAAGGCCAGGTGCATGTCTATCTGAAACTGCTGCTCGCGTTCGTTATCAAAAGCGAGTTTTTCCGATAACACCAGCGCACCACCGGGCAACAATCCGGCATAGATCTGATCCAGCAGAGCCTGGCGCTCTGCCTGTGGAATAAACTGCAAGGTAAAGTTCAGCACCACCAGCGAGGCCTGTTCTACCTTGATATCGCGAATATCGGCGCAGATCACATCCACCTCAACTGGGGAGTCGTCCTGCAACAGGAACTGGCGACAGCGTTCGGTCATGGCTGTAGAATTATCCGCCGCAATGATGCGGCAACTGTCATGCGCAATCCGCTGGCGCATGGCGAGTGTCGCCGCGCCCAGTGAACTGCCAAAATCATAGATCCGGCTGTCGGGCTTTGCATAACGCTCCGCCAGCAGGCCCAGCAGGGAAATGACCGTCTCATAGCCGGGAACCGAGCGACGGATCATATCCGGAAACACGCCCGCCACCTTCTCGTCGAAGGCAAAGTCCACAATCATCGGTTGTGGCGAGGCATAAATCTTGTCGCGGGGTTTGTCGCTCATGGTCGCTTACATAAATACGTATAACAGACCGGCGCCCAGCACCAGTCGATAGATCACAAACGGCAGCATGCCGATGCGATCCAGCAGTTTCAAAAACCAGTGAATGCACAGATAGGCAGTGATACCCGATAATACTGTACCCAGTACGATTGGCGTCCATTCAATCCCGCCCTGTTTAATCAGTTTCAGACTCTCGTAGCCCCCGGCCATCAATATGGCCGGGATGGACAATAAAAAGGAGAACCGGGCTGCGGCCGTGCGGGTCAGCCCCATCAACAGCCCGGCAGTCATGGTGATCCCCGAGCGGGAAGTGCCGGGGATCAATGCTACGGCCTGCGCCAGGCCGATGAAAACGATATCCTTCCAGCCGAGGCGGTGTTCATCGCGCACCTGCCGGCCGATCACATCGGCCAGCCACAGTAATAATCCGAAACCAATCGTCGCCCAGGCAATGACCAGCGGCGAGCGCAACGTGGTATCGACCAGGTCATGCAGCAGCAGGCCGAAGATCGCCACCGGAATACTGCCGAGGATCACCGCCCAGGCCAGGCGACTCTCACCGCTTTGCTGTCGCCGCATGCATGAGACACCCCAGTCTCGCGCCATGGTGATCACCTCGCAGCGAAAATACCAGACCACCGCCGAGAGAGTGCCGACATGCACCGCCACATCGAATGCCAGCCCCTGATCGGGCCAGTCGCTCAACTGCGGCACCAGGATCAAATGGGCGGAACTGGAGATAGGTAAAAACTCGGTCAGTCCCTGCAAAACGGCCAGAATAATAATCTGAATCAGCAACATTTGATGATCTCGTTATAATTGATGGCGCAAATCACGCCCGCTGAATCCTGTCGGCAGAACCTGGCAACCCTTGTTGAGCAGCATCACCTTGAATATCTCGCCCATCTCCTGGGGCAGGGTCAGTTGCCGCACCTGCGAAACCTGGCGCTGATATTCGGCTTCATCGAGCGACTGTTGTTCGAGTTTTTGCAATAGGCCGTTATCGAGCAGAAAGTGTGCCTGGGTCGTATAGCCCGCCACACCAAACCCCGCCGCCAGGGCGTTATCAGCGATGTCGGTAAAATCCACATGCGCGGTAATATCCTGCAGCCCCGGATAAACGAAAGGATCATCATGAGCGCGATGGCGATAATGACACATCAACGTGCCGCGCTGGCGCTGGGGATGATAATACTCGCTGCGCGGGTAACCGTAATCCAGCAGTAACACCACGCTCTGGTGAATGTTTTCACCCAGCGTCCTGATCCATTGCCCGGCGTTGAGATTGATTTCCGTCAGGTAATCATCGGGCAGAGGCTGCTCGGCTTCGATTTGGGCCAGCTGTTGTTGTAACAGCGTATCGGACAGTGGCTGTTCCTGCGTGATGAACGCGTCCTGTTCGAACCCGACCGTCTGTTCGTACCAGCGTCCTTCGCGCTTGTGCACGCGATGCACCGGCATCGCATCCAGCAACTCATTGGCCAGCACGATACCTTCAAAATCTTCCGGCCAGGCATCAAGCCACTGCACATTGGGTAACAAGGATGGGCAATGTATCTCGAACTGCCGGCGCTGGCGCTCGCGCAGGTCCGCGCTCAGTTCGAGTATATAATAGTGTTGTGGCAGGCATTCCTGTTCCTGCCAGCGTTGTAACAAACGTGCCGCCAGTATCCCGCTGCCGGCACCAGCTTCCAGGACCGATTGTTGCGGCAGGGTTTTCAATAACGGCAAAACGGCGTCGGCCAGGCACCAGGCAAACAGCGGCGAGATCTCCGGTGCGGTGACAAAGTCACCGGCAGCGCCGAACTTGCTGCTGCCGGCGGCATAATAACCCAGCCCCGGTGTATACAGCGCCGCCTGCATATAATCATGGAAGCTCAGTGCTCCGCCGGCGGCCGCAATTTGCTCCCTGATCGCCTCAATCAGGGACAGGCTGTGCTGCTGTGCCACGGCATCGGACTCGGGCCAGTCGCTCGCCTGCGACTGGCTCTGACGCAGCCGCCGCGGGAAGGGGGGTTGCGTGGCATTGCGCCCGGTTTTGGGATCCGCTGTATTCATCGGCCAATTGCGTTAAAGTGTGCGACTTGTGGCAAAACCGAAGGATAACACAGCATGTCTGAACACAAGGTGGTTTTGATAACCGGCGCGGCCCATCGAATCGGCGCCACCACCGCACGGCTGCTGCACGGCCAGGGTATGAATATCGTGCTGCATTATCGCCACTCACGCGAGGCGGCCGAAAAACTGCAACTGGAGCTGGAACACGAGCGCGCCGATTCAGTGGTGCTGGTGCAGGCCGATTTGCATCACACCGCCGAACTCGGGCAACTGCTCGATCAGGCTGCTCAGGTCTGGGGACGGCTGGATGTGCTGATCAACAACGCCTCGACCTTCTATCCCACGCCGATTGAGTCGGCCAATCTGGAACAGTGGGATGATCTGATGGGATCCAACGTCAAGGCGCCGTTCTTCCTGAGCCAGGCCGCCGCCCCGTACCTGAAACAGCAGCAGGGCTGCATCGTCAACATCGTCGACATTCATGCCGAACGACCGCTGCGCAACTTCCCCATCTACAGCATGGCCAAGGCCGCACTGGCCATGGCCACCCGGGCCCTGGCCGCCGAACTGGGACCGGAGATCCGCGTCAACGGCGTCGCCCCCGGCGCCATTTTATGGCCGGAAAATCTGGAAGACGACGACAAGGAAAAGATCATCTCCCGTACCTTCCTCAAACGCCGCGGCAGCCCGGATGACATTGCCAAAGCAATTCTCTATCTCATCCGCGATGCCGGCTACATGACCGGCCAGATCCTCGCCGTCGATGGCGGGCGGTCGCTGAATTCATAAAAGTGATTCACCACGAAGGCACGAAGACACGAAGAAAACACAAAGAATTTTATTATGAAGCTATTGGCCTGGTGGCAGTCACCAATTTAACCGGGGCACATTACCTATAATGATGTCCCGCGGCGGAAGATAATCCCCTGCCCTGACCGGATTAATTATTGATTACTTCGTGTCTTCGAGACTTCGTGGTTAATCTTTTCCTTCCCACTCGAAGGGTATCGCCCAGAGTGACTGGCTGGCCTTGTCGAACTGTTGCCACAGTTCCGATATGGTGTTCTGTAATTGGGGATGTTTGAGATCCGGGGCGATCTCTGCCAGGGGTTGCAGGACGAAGGCGTTGTGGGTGATCTCTTCGCGCGGCAGGTCGATGCCCTGGTCCTGCAAATCCAGGTCATCGTAGAGCAGCAGATCCAGGTCCAGGGTTCTGGATGAAAAACGCGGACCGGTGCGTTTGCGGCCAAACCGGTTTTCGATGTCGTGCAGTGTATCGAGAACGTCTTGCACGCTTTGATCGGTTTTCAGTCCGACAACCAGGTTGAGAAAGTTGTCGCCCTCGAAGCCGACCGAAGCGCTTTCGTAGACACTGGAGAGGATCAGTTCACCGTACTGTTCTCTCAGTGCATGGATGGCGCCGCGAATATTGTGTTCCGCGTCGATATTGCTGCCAATGCTGATATAGATCTGCGCCATATCAGGCCTGCGTGCCGCGCTCGATGATCACGCCCACATCCCGTGCGCCGCGCACCGCGCCCTGCTTGTTGAGCCGGATCCGCACCCAGGGCACGTTGAATTCACCCAGAATAATTTCGGCAACTTTTTCCGCCAGGGTTTCGACCAGCTGGTATTCGCTCTCTTCCACAAAGCCGATGATGCGTTTGGCCACGGCCTTGTAGTTGAGTGTGTCGTCGATGTGGTCGCTGGCGGCGGCCTTACGGATGTCGGCGCCCATTTCCAGATCCAGCACCACGGTCTGCTTGATGCGCCGCTCCCAGTCATAGATACCGATGACGGTATCAATGCGCAGGTCGTTAAGATAAATAATATCCATACTCGTACATCTTTGCCTGATCAACTGGCGCCCAACTATACACGGCTTGCGCCAATCCCTCTATAATCCGGCCTCCAGTGGGGAGGATTTATCCATGGCGATCATCGATTACAGTCTGATAGCGGGCGCTTATCTGCTCGGCTCGCTCTCATCCGCCATCATTGTCTGCAAGCTGGCGGGGCTGCCCGATCCGCGCGGCACGGGCTCCGGCAACCCCGGCGCCACCAACGTGCTGCGCCTGGGCAGCAAGAGGGCGGCCGCCATTACTTTGCTCGGCGATATGCTCAAGGGCTTGCTGCCGGTACTGCTGGCGGTCACGCTGCAGGTCAGTCCGCTGGTGCTGGGGCTGGTTGGCTTCGCAGCCTTTGTCGGCCATCTGTATCCGGTGTTTTTCCAGTTCAAAGGCGGCAAGGGCGTGGCCACGCTGCTGGGCGTCCTGTTCGGGTTTAGCTTCTGGGTTGGTCTGGCGACGGCCGCCACCTGGCTGTTCATCGCCAAGGGTTTGAAGATCTCTTCCCTGTCAGCGCTGGTCGCCATGGCGCTGGCGCCGGTTTATACGTGGTTGATACTCGGCCCGGCATGGGAGCTGGTGATTGCCAGCGCCGCCATGGCCGTGCTCTCCTTCTGGCGCCATCGCAGTAACATTGCCCGGCTGGTCAAAGGGGAAGAGAGCCTGATCGGCAAAAACTAGAAATAGCCTGAAATTCTGACTTTGCAGGCGATTGAAAACGTCACGAGCGAAGCCAGGACAAGGCGCGAGAGGACGACAAAGCGGAGTTTTGTACAGGATGTACTTACTTCGCGGAGGCCAGGGACGGCTGGGAGCGAGTTACACGAGAGAAGTGAGCATTTACAAAGGACATCCCTGTCCTTTGCCCTTCGGGCCGCGCCTTGTGCGTTCCAATTTGTTCCCGACAAATTGGTGGAGTCCTCTCGTAACGCCGTAGTGGCGAGCGCAGTAGTTTTCAAACGTCTGCTAGAAAAACGTCCCGTCCAGCGGCGATGAGGCACTGGCGTACTGCTTGCGCGGCATGCGCCCGGCCAGGTAAGCCTCGCGGCCGGCCTCGATCGCCTTTTTCATGGCCGAGGCCATCAGCACTGGATCCTGCGCCCCGGCGATGGCGGTGTTCATCAACACCCCGTCGCAACCCAGCTCCATGGCGACCGCCGCATCGGAGGCGGTGCCGACTCCTGCATCCACCAGTACCGGCACGCTCAGCTCCTCGATGATAAAGCGGATGTTATAGGGATTGCGGATCCCCAGCCCCGAACCGATGGGCGCGGCCAGCGGCATCACCGCCACGCAACCCATAGCTTCCAGCTCTTTGGCAATAATCAGATCGTCGGTGGTGTAGACCATCACCTTGAAGCCGTCCTTGATCAGGGTCTCGGCCGCCTTGAGGGTTTGCTGCACATCGGGGAACAGGGTCTTCTCGTCGCCCAGCACTTCCAGCTTGACCAGATCGTGGCCGTCCAGCAGCTCGCGGGCCAGGCGACAGGTGCGCACGGCATCGTCGGCGGTATAGCAGCCGGCGGTGTTGGGCAGGATGGTGTATTTGTCCGTCGGGATGGCGTCGAGCAGGTTGGGCTCGTCCGGATTCTGGCCGATGTTGCTGCGGCGTACCGCCACGGTGACGATCTCGGCGCCGGAGGCCTCGGTGGCCCGACGGGTCTCATCGAGATCCTTGTATTTGCCGCTGCCGACCAGCAGGCGGGAGTGGTATTCCCTGCCGGCAATGGTCAACGGGGTATCTTGTTTACTGCTGCTCATGGTCCTTCCTGAAAATCGGGCGGGTGAAAAAAAAGATTATACCCTCTCGGGCAGCGAGACAGGTCAACCGCCACCCACGGCATGGACGATTTCCACCCGGTCGCCGTCGGTAAAGGTATGCTCGCCATAGCGGCTGCGCGGCAGGATCTCCAGATTCACCTCCATGGCGATACGCCGCCCGCCCAGGCCCATCTGCTCGACCAGCGCCGCCGCCGTCAGACCCGGCTCAACCTGTTTCTGCTCGCCATTGACGACAATCTGCATACTTCCGTCCACCCGAATATCACATCAGTAAGGGAATCGACCGCCCGGCCGTTTGTGAAGGGCACTATCTTACCAGTTGCGGGCGCATCCCGTCAGGATCAAGGGGAGCCGGGAGCCGAAGCAGGTCTGATATAGCACCGCGGTGGAGGGGTTTCTGTCAGTGGACTCGTGGAAAGACGTGCGGCGGCGACTTCCCTGCCCCTGTTCTGTTCGCGCTTGCAAAGCGCTCCTACAGGGAGGGACAAAGATGGAGGCCCGATATAGCGCCGCGGTATCGAGCATTCTGTCCGTTAGGACTCGTGGGAAAATGTGCGACAACAACCTTCCTGCCCCTGTTCATCGCGCTTGTAAAGCGCTCCCACAGGGACAAGCTCAAAGGACATCCGGGAGCGGGTTTTTTTTCCTCGTCACTCGTCCCTGGTACCTCGCCCCTGCTCGCGCTAGAATAGCGCGAGCCTGCGGGTGTAGTTCAATGGTAGAACCGGAGCTTCCCAAGCTTCTAATGTGGGTTCGATTCCCATCACCCGCTCCACTTTTAAACCGT
The DNA here is from genome assembly GCF_034521165.1 of Thiohalophilus sp. Classification (NCBI taxonomy): domain Bacteria; kingdom Pseudomonadati; phylum Pseudomonadota; class Gammaproteobacteria; order Thiohalomonadales; family Thiohalophilaceae; genus Thiohalophilus; species Thiohalophilus sp. Next base: position 53,574 of record NZ_JAXHMV010000013.1, on the reverse strand, counting down.
TATCCAGCCGGTGGATTAATCCGGAGCTTGTTCGTCCTGTTCCGCCAGCCCCGAGCAGGCGCTGCGTAACTGATCCAGCCGGATTTCGGTCTGGCGGCTGATCTCGCGTAACTGGCGCAACAGGGCCAGTGCCTGCCCGGCCGTCTCCTCCATTTCCGGCTGGGTATCCGATCCCGTGCCACTTTCCTGTATCCTGGCGACTTTCCTGATTTCCCCGACGTACTGGCGAATTTTCCAGGCCAGGCTGCCGGTTTCACGCGTCACCGTGGCGATACTCTCCGATCCTTCGTCGGCGCGGGCGGCCTCGATCGCCGCGTTGAGGGCAATGTTGTCGGTCTGCTCGGCCAGTTCCTCGAGGATGGCCAGCACACTGTGCAACGAGAGGTCCACTTCCTCGCCGAGGACCTCAACCACGCCGGGCTTGCTATCAAAACAGCGCTCCAGTAGTTCCAGCATCGCCTGCTGCAGTTCCAGGTCCTGTTGAATATCCACCACGGTCCGGGCCAGCACCCGGGCCTGCCGCGCCGGCAGTGAAATGACGTTGTCCGCCCCGGGGTCGCTCCCCGCACGGCCATAAAGGAGATCGCGCAGCGCCGAGCGAAACTGACGGACCGGGGTAAGACGCGGCGTGTTCGCTGGCATGGCCGGTGTGCAGCGTTGTGCCCTGAGACAAACAGTGGCCCATTGCAGGGTATCCCGGTACTGACGATTCCGGTACCAGAGCCAGCCCACGCCAGCGGCCAGAAGCAGCAACAGCAGCGCCTCGAACCAGGGCAACGTTCTGCCCTGACTGCTCAGCACGACGACAAGCAGGACGCCCCCCAGCAACAGGAGGGCTCCCGGCCAGAGTCGTTTCAGTGTGATCAACCGCGCGCTGTGCATCGCATATCAGCCTGTGCCGTCAAGTCGGCACATCAATAGACCCACTGCAATAATAGACAATATGTGACAATTTCCTATAGGGGAAACTACTTATAATACAACATGATTCACAAGGTTATTACCCCGTCAACTCAAGTCGCTATCTCATCGGATCCGGCGAAGCGGTCCCCAACAAAGCCGCATAACGCCCTGTCTAACGCAGCGCCTTGCGATGGAATCGATTGTCACTCGCTTCACCATTTGGCCCGGCTCACGGATTGGTGATCAGCAATGGCGACCCATGCCAAAAGCGCAAAACAAGCGGCCATCACCGCCATGTTCCCTCTACCGAAGCCGAGGCGACACTGATACTTTATAGGACCGACCATCCCTGACAGGAATGCCATGAGAGCCTTTTTTAAAATCGTATTGATTACCCTGCTGGCGATCGTCTTGTTGCTGCTGGCAACCATCGCAGTGGTCACCCTGGTCATCGACCCGAATGATTACAAGGAGCAGATCAGCGAGACCGTCGAGGCGCAAACCGGTCGCCAGCTGAGTATTCCCGGGGAGATTAACTGGAGCTTCTTCCCCTGGCTGGGGGTGGAGCTGGGCGAGGTCCGCCTGGGTAACGCGCCGGGCTTTGAACCCGAAACTTTCGCCGCCGTGCAACAGGTCGAGGTCCGCATCCGCCTGTGGCCGTTGCTGTTTGCCGAGTTGGAGGTCGGCCAGATCCTCCTCGACGGGCTGGAGGTCACCCTGCAACGCAATGCGGCCGGTGTCAGCAACTGGGACGATCTGCTGCAACCGGCTCCCGCGCAAGCACCAACCACCCCCGAAGCGCGGCAAGCTTCCGGCCCGCCACCGCTGGCCGCGCTGGCGGTGGCCGGGCTGGACATTCGTCAGGCGCGCATCGTCTGGGACGATCGCAGCAGCGGGCAGCACTTTACCGTGGACCCGCTCAACCTGAGTCTCGGGCGCGTGGCCCTGGCCACCCCCGTCCCCCTGCAGGCGGACTTTCGACTGCAAAGTCGCAACCCGCAACTGGATGGTCGGGGCAAGCTGTCGCTGCAGTTCACCGCCCACCTGGAGCGCCAGCAATTGCTGCTCGAAGATCTGCAGTTTCAGACCGATCTGAACAGCCCGTTGCTGCCCGGCGGCCAGGGCGAGGCGCGACTGGCCGGTCCGCGTATCCTGCTGGATCTGGCCCGACAAACCGCCACGGCCGAAGCCCTGTCGTTGCGCAGTTTCGATCTGCGCCTGCAAGCGGATATCGAGGCCAGCCGGATTCTGCAAACCCCCCGTTACCAGGCCAGCGTGGCACTGGCTCCGTTCTCGCCCACAACATTGTTGCAACAACTGCAGATCGAACTGCCGCCGATGGCCGACGACGAAGCCCTGCGCACGGCGCAACTGAACGCGGAGATTAGCGGTGACACTCAACAGGCCACGGTCTCTGATCTGTTTGTCCGGTTTGACGAGAGTGAGCTGAGCGGTGAAGTGGCCATCAGCAACTTCTCATCACCCGCGATCACCTACGCACTGCGGCTCAATCAGATCGATGTGGATCGTTATCTGCCGCCCGCGACCGACAGTAATACCCCGGCCGCGAGTGTGAATGAAACACCCGCCACGCAAAGCAAACCCGCTGCCGCGACACCGGCGACCGCGGCGACGGCAACCGCGACACTGATTCCGGCTGAGGTGATTCGCCCGCTGGACATCGACGGCACGCTGCGCATCGATCGGCTCAAAGCGATGAACCTGCACTCCCGCGAGATTCGCATTACCACCCGGGCCCGGGATGGCCGGGTACGGCTGCATCCACTGGGGGCGCAACTGTACGAGGGCAACTACAGCGGGGATATCCGCCTGGATGTGACCGGCGATACCCCGCGGCTCAACCTGGATGAGAGTCTCTCGGGCGTTCAGATCGGCCCGCTACTGCAGGATCTGTGGGGCGACGACAAGTTGCGTGGACGCACCGATCTGTCACTGACCTTGAGCGCCACGGGCAATGACCCGCAGGCCATTCGTCAAAGCCTGAGCGGCAACAGCCGGTTTGCCGTACACGAGGCCGAAGTCAAAGACATCGACATGGCGCAACTGCAAAAAGTCGTCAACGAGATCGACAATGACATCAAGGCCGTCATCAACGCCCCCAACCTGCTGGAAGCCCAAAACCGCCTGGACCAGGTTCAACGGAAGTTCGACAACATCAAGAACCCGGCGGCGGACAACGCCAGTTACTTCTCACAGATTAGCGGCACGGTGAATATCAAAAACGGCCTGGCGCGCAACGATGATCTGCAGGCCCGCCTGCCGTTTGGCCGGATTCGGGGTGAAGGGACGTTTGATCTGGTGCGGCTTTACAGCGACTACACGGCCTTTATCAAACTGACCTCCAAAGGCGAAGTCGATCAGGGCAAGACCTACGCGCAGATGGATCGCACCCCGTTCATGATTCATTTCAAGGGCCCCGTCGACGACCTGACACCCCGGCCGGACTTCAGCGCTTACCTGCGCAGCGAAGGCCAAAAGGCACTCGATGACATCGAAGAGCAGGCCAAAGCCGAACTGAAAAAGAAAGCGGACGAGAAAGTCGAAGAAGAAAAAGACAAGCTGAAACAGAAACTGGATGAGAAAGCTGGCGACATGCTCAAGAATCTGTTCAAGTAAGCCAGTGGCCCGACAACTGACTCTCCTGCTGTTGTTGTGCCTGTGCGCGCCGTTGCCCGCCGGCGAAGTGCTGCACTCGCAGGTGCGCCGCGACGGCGATCACTTTCTTATTCATCTGCAAATGCGCATCGATGCCCCGCCCGGGCGGGTTTATCAACTCCTCAGCGATTACGCCCGGCTCGATCAGCTGAGTAATGTGATCATCCGCAGCCGGATCCTCGAGCGCAACGGCAATCGGCAGCGCATCGAGGTGATCAGCGAGGGCTGCGTGCTGATGTTCTGTCGACGAGTCACCCAGGTCCAGGTCGCCACCGCGCTGGGACAGGGTTATATCCGCCTGATCGACGACCCCGAGCACAGCGATTTTCAATCGGGCCGCACGTTGTGGCATATTGCCCCGGCCGACGACGGCACCCACGTGACTCTCAGCGCCGATTTGCAGCCGCGCTTCTGGGTCCCGCCGGTCATTGGCACCGCGATCTTCAAGCATAAACTGCTCAACGAAAGCACCACCTTGATCAACAACCTGGAGCAACAGGCCCGGCATGCCCCCTGATTCCCACGCCGCCACATTCAGCGCCCGGCTGCTCGACTGGTTCGAACGCCACGGCCGTCACGATCTGCCCTGGCAAGCGGGACGCTCCGCCTACCCGGTGTGGGTGTCGGAGATCATGCTGCAGCAGACCCAGGTGGCCACGGTGATCCCCTATTTCGAGCGCTTCATGGCCCGCTTCCCTGACATCCGCGCGCTGGCCGATGCCGAACTGGACGAGGTGCTGCACCTGTGGACCGGGCTGGGGTATTACGCCCGGGCACGCAACCTGCACCGGGCGGCGCAGCAGATCCGGGATTCGCACGACGGCCGGTTCCCGGCCGATTTCGAGCAGGTACTGGCCCTGCCCGGCATCGGCCGCTCTACTGCCGGCGCCATTCTGGCCCAGGCCCAGGAGCAACGTTTTGCGATTCTCGACGGCAACGTCAAACGGGTCCTCGCCCGCTATCACGCCGTGGACGGCTGGCCGGGCGAAAAAGCGGTGGAGAACCGCCTGTGGGAGCTGGCCGAGCACTATACCCCGGCGCGCCGGGTTCGCGACTATACCCAGGCGATCATGGATCTGGGTGCCACCATCTGCCGGCGTCGCCAGCCCGACTGCCCCACCTGCCCGCTGGCGGACGGTTGCCAGGCGCGCCAGCAGGACAATCCCCACGATTACCCCGGGCGCAAACCGCGCAAGGCGCTGCCGGTGCGCCAGACCACCATGTTGATCCTGCAAAACAGCGCCGGCGAGGTGCTACTGGAGCAGCGTCCGCCAGCGGGTATCTGGGGCGGACTGTGGAGCTTTCCCGAATGTCCGCCCGATACCCCGGCGGCCCAGTGGTGCACCAGCCAGCTGGGCCTGGAGACCGGTGAATTGAGCCCGCAACCGCGACTCCGCCATACCTTCAGTCATTACCATCTGGATATCCAGCCGCTGCGCGGGCGCATCACGGGGCAGAATTCACGAGTTATGGAACCGAGTAAAAGAGTCTGGTATAACACACGCCGGCCTGACGAACGGGGCCTGCCCGCGCCGGTCAAGGCCCTGCTGCAGGAACTGGCCGCCACATCCGATTAAATACCCGAGCGAAGGAGATTTTCATGGCCCGCATGGTGCATTGCGCGAAACTCAACAAAGAAGCCGAAGGGCTGGATATGCCTCCCTATCCGGGCGAACTGGGCAAACGGATCTACGAGAACGTCTCCAAGGAAGCCTGGCAGATGTGGATCCAGCAGCAGACCATGCTGATCAACGAATACCGCCTCAGCCCCATGAATCCCGAGCACCGCAAAATGCTCGAGGACCAGATGGAGAAATTCTTCTTCGGTGAAGGCGCCGAGACCCCCGAAGGCTACGTCCCGCCCTCCGCCTGATTCGACTTGACGCCGGGGTCGCTTTTCACGTTAAATACGCGGCTCTTGCCCGTACGTAAGGGCCAAGGGACGAGTTACGAGGGACGAGGCACGGCAATAGCGTTCCTCCCCGAACCCGAACTGTGGCACAACCCGGTTTTTACTCGTTACTCGTAACTCGTCACTGATATATATAGGCCGGGTAGCTCAGTCGGTAGAGCAGGGGATTGAAAATCCCCGTGTCGGCAGTTCGATTCTGTCCCCGGCCACCATCTTTCCAGTACCTAGGAGCTAGATACTAGTGACTAGAAACTGCCCCAGCGGGATTACCATGGCCGCCCATTTCCCCGCTAACCAATATCCAGAGACCAGAACCTGCCCTGGCCTATGACCATCGACGATCCCAAGCTCAGCCAGTATCTCGATCACCTGTGCAAACAGGGCTGTACGGCGGTGCGGGAGGTCATTGAACAGATGGAAGCCGGTGACGAGGTGCCCGAACTGGCCAGTTTGAATCCGACCGAGCAAGCGCATTTGTTAGCGGAGCTCAAGGCCATCATGGCGGTGTACGACAGCCACGATTATCACTGAAGATATTCGGCCCAGTTGATCGAGCGATCGCCGAAGACCAGGAAGTGGGGATTGAGCAACTCTTCCTTGGTGTTATAGCGCAGCGGCTGCATGTTGGTATCGGTCATACAGCCGCCGGCCTCCTCCACAATACACTGCGCCGCCGCGGTATCCCATTCCGAAGTCGGCCCCAGACGAGCATACAGATCGGCCGTACCTTCGGCCACCAGGCAGGATTTGAGCGCGCTGCCCATGCTGATGATTTCGTAATTATCGAGCTGGGCGATGAAATTCTTGAACTCGGGGGTCTGGTGCGAGCGACTGCCGGCGATCACCATCCGGTCGGGACAGTGCTCCCGCACCCGGATGGCGTGCGCATCATCCAGTCCGCTGCGCTTGCGGGCGCCCAGTCCGCGGGCGGCATAATAGAGGGCGCCGATCACCGGCGCATAGACCACGCCCAGTACCGGCTCGTGGTTATCGATGAGGGCAATGTTCACGGTGAACTCGCCATTGCGCTTGATGAACTCGCGGGTCCCGTCGAGCGGGTCCACCAGCCAGTAGCGCTGCCAGTCGCGGCGCTCGTCAAAGCTGGCCGGGATGGATTCTTCCGAGAGGATCGGCAGCCGGGGGGTCAGCGCCTGCAATCCCGCTTCCACCGCTTCGTGGGCGGCCAGATCGGCCTCGGTCAACGGGGTGTTGTCATGCTTTTCCTCGACCGAAAAACCCTGTTCATAGATCACCATGATACGCCGGCCGGCTTCATAGGCGATCTTTTTCACCGGTTCAATCAATTCATCAAGTTGTTGCGAGAGGCTCATGGGCGGGCAAGACACCTGGGTAGCCGAATGCTGGCGCGTATTGTGCCAGTATTCACCGGCCAACTCCACGCATCAATGCCGTCCCGGACGCTCCGTCAGCGAGGGATTGGGTCGCGACAGATGCCCGCTTGCCGCTTCAGTTCACCGCGGCCAGCCGGAACATCAGCTCGGTATTCAGACGCCCTTCAAACCAGGCATTGAAACTGATCCCGTCGCCACGCTGATCGACATCAAAGCCGGTTTGCTGTTGCGGTGACACGGACACCAGTTGCAGGCCGGTACCGCTATAGTCGATATCCATACTGACCCGCATCGGGTAATAGCCATCCAGAAACTTGCGCATGAACGGGCCGTTATGCATGGTGTAGCGCCCGCCCGCGCGGCTTTCCAGCGCCTGTGTCCAGCCCGAAACGCACAATCTGGCGCCGGCACGCACATCCCGCAGCTGAACACTGTTATCCTCTACCCAGCTTTCGGTGATGTTATCGGCCCGGGTAATGGCCAGATCGCGGATGCGTCCCTTTTTGAACAGGATCTGGACCCGACTGAACTCGTCCATATTATCGTGACATTGCTGCAGCCAGACCCAGCCGGTCGCCAGACTCAATTCGCTGATAACCAGTTTGTTATGGTGATGATGCACCGGCTTGCCCGGCGGCTGCCGGAGAAAAACCAGATTACCTTCATTGACATCGGCCGCCGAGCTGGCGGGCGGGTGCGGATCATCGCTTTCGAACCAGCGCTCCAGCTCTTCCTGCGACAATTGCTGGGCCGTTACCGGCGCGCCGCCAACCAGTAACAGCAGGCCGGCCAGTAAAATTTTGCCATGGATGTTCATAACCGCCTCCAACACACTGCCCTGTGCGATAAGCCTAGATCAAAATCCCGCAATCGGGTACGTTTACGGGATACCATTTCACCCCGCACAGCCCGCCGAAAACCGCTTTTGCGGGAAGGGTTAATCACACACCGGACCTGGCTTACCCTGGTTGACACCGATGCTTGACTGGAATTCCATCGATACCGTACTGCTGGATATGGACGGCACCCTGCTGGACCTGAATTTCGACACCTATTTCTGGACCGAGCATGTCCCGCAGCGCTATGCCGAAAAACACGCCATGGAAATCGAGGCGGCCAAGCAGGCGTTATACCCGGTGTTTCGCCGCATCGAGGGGACGCTCAACTGGTACTGTGTTGATTACTGGAGCGAGACGCTGGATATGGATATCGCCGCGCTCAAGGCGGAGATCGATCACCTGATTGCCATTCACCCCTACGTGACCGACTTTCTCGATCAATTACACCAACACGGCAAAACCAGTGTGCTGGTGACCAACGCCCACCCCAAGAGCCTGCAGCTCAAGTTCGAGCGTACCGCCCTGCACAATCACATCGAGCATGTGGTCTGCTCGCACGAGTTCGGCATCCCCAAAGAGGAGCAGGATTTCTGGCACCGCCTGCACGACCGGTTTCCCTACCACAATGCCCGCACCCTGCTGATCGACGACAGCCTGCCGGTCCTGCGCTCGGCGCGCCAGTACGGCATCGGCCATCTGCTGGCGGTCAAGCACCCGGACAGCCAGCTGCCGCCCAAGGATGTGGAGGAATTCGAGGCCGTACGCTGCTACAGCGAAATCATGCCCAGGTAACAGCGATACGCCCTTTCTCTGCTGCCCTGGAAATTAACGCGGAGGCGCAGAGAACGCAAAGGTAAATTATTTATTCAGAAATCTGCTCAGGAGCCACTCCTGGGGCACGTCCCACGACTTTGGCAGCAGTCGATTTCATCAAATTACTTCTCTGCGTTCTTGGCGTCTTTGCGTCCTTTGCGTCCTTTGCGTTACTTCCAGAAACCCGGAGAAGAGTCGGATTGCCGGACGCCGCGTTGCTCAGTCCGGCCTACCGGCTTTCTCCGACGCCCTGGAAATTAGCGCTAAGAACGCGGAGGCGCAGAGGACGCAAAGTTACATTATTTATCAAAAATTCCACATAAACTTGTAGGCCCGATATAGCGCAGCGGTATCGGGCAATCGTCGGGGTGCCGGACACCGCGTTGCTCAGTCCGGCCTACCGGCTCAGCACTTAGTACTAAGTACTAAGTACTAAGTACTAAGAACTCAGAACTGAGAACTGAGAACTATTATTTAAACCGTTTGTCCCAGCTCTTGAAGCGCTTGCGGCAGTAGTTGTCGAGCTCGGTGTAGGTTTGAAAATAGTACTCAAACCCTTCCTCCGCCGGGGCGTCGAATTCGCAGTAGTCGTTGCTGTAGTCCCGACAGACCTGTGGCCGGGTTTCGTAAATACCGCAGTTGCCATCGTTTTGCAGGTGATTGCAGCGGGTCATCACCACCAGGAACCAGCCGTCCTCATCCTTGTAGGCCTGAATATTCGCATGGGCCAGCTGCCAGAGCAGATGATCGAAATCATCGATCGAACGCGGTGTGTCGATCTCCTGGGTGATGTAATTACAACACTTGGTCCCGGGGCAGAAGCTGCATTTGTTCTCGGGGGTCAGTTTGACGGGGATTGTTTGTTTGACAGACATTCTGAATTACCATTAATTTTGTATTGAAACTACTGTAAAAAGCCGGTCATACTGGCAAGGATTGTCCAGGAAAATCTTCCAGGGAATGACAGATGCTACAGAAACAACTCGACCATTTTGTCGCCTATCTGAAAACCACACGTATGTGGTCCAATCCGGACTTCAGCCAGGCCGTCGCCCGACTGGTTATCTGGCTGTTTGCCTTTGCCCATATCGGTGCCGGAATCCACACCGGTTACTACCCGGATAACACCTTCCAGTACTATCTGTTTGCGGCAATTTTCCTGGTCTACACCCTGATCGTGCTGGTCAGTGTCTTTGTCTATCCGGATTCACGCCTGCGGCCCTACGTTACCATCCCGCTGGACATCGTCGCCATCAGCACAGCCATGATCGTAACCGATGCGGGCCCCTTCAGTCCCTATTTTCTCTTCTATCCCTGGATTTATATCGGCTACGGAGTCCGCTATGGCCGTGGAGAACTGTTTTCCGCGACCGCGGCCAGCGTGATTGCTTTTTTGTTCATCCTGATTTACAGCGACACCTGGTATTCCCATTATATCGACGCTATTGCGTATATCATCTTTCTCATGGCATTACCGTTTTACCTTAATGTCATGATTGGCCGGATCAAAACCGCACGCATGGACGCCGACAAGGCCAATCGCGCCAAGAGCGAATTTCTTACCACCATGAGCCATGAAATCCGTACGCCGATGAGCGGCATCATCGGCATGACCGAACTGCTCGACAAAACAAATCTCGATGAGAAACAGCGCGAGTATGTCTCCAACCTGAAAGAAGCCTCGACCACCCTGCACTCGATCATCAATGACGTACTGGACCTTTCCAAGATCGAGGCCGGCAAATATAACTTCCAGTATACCCGCTTCGATCTGGAAACGGTGTGTCATGGCGTTACCAATATTTTTTCTCCCTCCGCGGCGGAAAAGGGGATCAACATTGATTGCCAGATCGACAAGTCGCTGCCGCGCTATTTTATCGGCGACCCAAACAGGCTGCGCCAGATTTTGCTCAACCTGATCAGCAATGCGATAAAATATACTGATAAAGGCAGCGTGCACGTACAGGTCACGCAACGCCGGCGCCAGGATGCAATCTATCTGGTTCATTTTGAAGTCCGGGATACCGGAATCGGCATCGACGAATCAAAACTGGCCCATATTTTCGATCCCTTTTATCAATGCCATAATGAACATCCTGCGCAAAAATCCGGCACCGGACTGGGAACCACTATATCCTATAGTCTTGTCCTGGCCATGGGCGGTAAAATGGGGGTCACCAGCCAACCCGGAGAAGGCACCTGTTTCTGGTTTGGCCTGCCGCTGGCAGCCGCCGATGACCAGCAGAAAAGTTATGATAACGAGCAAACAACCCGACCCATTGAAACAGAAAAAGCCAACCTGCATGTCCTGCTGGCCGAAGACAGTGAGATCAATGCCAAAGTTATAACCACTTTTCTGCGCATGGATGGCCACCAGGTTACGCATGTTAAGGACGGCAATCAGGCGTTAAGCACTCTGATTAAAAAGCCATTTGATCTCGTCCTGATGGACATGCGCATGCCGGGACTCAATGGTATCGAGGTCACCCGTGCCTGGCGCAAACAGGAGCCCGATGGACAACACACCCCCATCATCGCACTGACGGCCAATGCCACTACCGAGGACAGGAAAAACTGCCTGGCGGCGGGGATGGATCATTTTTTGTCCAAGCCGGTCAGCCACGACACCTTGCAGGCGGTGATTAACGAACTTTTCGAAACATCAACGGATGAGAGTCATGCGCAACAACGCTCTGCTCGATGAAAACCGCCAGTTACGGCGCAAACTCAAGGCCTACGAGGCCAATGCCAGTCGTAACGAACAGAAGCTGCGGCGTTTCCAGGATCATGAGCTGCGCTTTATCAGTGCCAGTGGTGTACATGAACTGCTGGAAGCCATATTCAGTGAATACCGTGACGAATTTCGCCTCGATGCTCTCACACTTGTATTGATTGATCCCGAATACGAGATCCGCCGTGTTATGGAGAATCTCGACATCACAACCCGGAGTCATCCGGATCTGTTATTTGTGGAGGATGCCGCGCCGCTGCAGGCCTATTTCAACGAGCACTTCCACCCGCGACTTGGCAGCTGTAACGAATCCTGTTACCAGTTTCTGTTCCCCAATACAAACACACTGCCTTCGAGCATGGCCCTGTTTCCCCTGGTACGTCAGGGAAAACTCATTGGCAGCCTGAATATCGGCAGTTATGAACCGCAACGCTATACTCAGGGCGTCGCCACCGACTTTCTCGAGCGGCTGGCGGCGATTGTCGCCGTTTGCCTGGAAAGTGCGATTAACAATGAAAAACTCAAATTACTCGGTTTGCTCGATCCTCTTACCGGGGTACATAACCGTCGCTATTTCGACGAACGTCTCGAGGAGGAGACGGATCGCTGTCTGCGCGAGCAGGTCGCGCTAAGCTGCCTGTTTCTGGATATCGATCACTTCAAGCAGTTCAATGACAACCACGGTCATCATATCGGTGATCTGGTCTTGCGTGATGTGGCGTCATTGATCAAGCGACAGATGCGCTCCAGTGATGTGATGGCGCGCTTTGGCGGGGAGGAATTTGCCGCCCTGCTGGTACGTACGGATAAACAGGAAGCCATGGACATTGCCGAGCGCATTCGCACCTCGATTGCCCGGCATCAGCCGCGGGACGCGGATGGTCAGCCGTTACAGATCACCATTTCCATCGGTTGTGCCAGCCTGGCCGGCAATCCGGATGTTGCTCCCCAGCCTGCCGCACAGCATTTATTACAGCAGGCCGACAAGGCGCTGTACCGGGCCAAACAGTCCGGCCGCAACCGTATCGATTATTTACTCGCAAAAACGTGCGAGCTCAGGAATCGATCTGCCTGAGCAAAGGCTGGCGCACCCGTTCAAAATCCCTGGGTGCCACATACTGCAGCAGTTCCTTGCCATCCTCGTCCAGCAGCAGGTCCAGCCCCTTATCCGGATAGAGCCAGTGACGCTTGCCTTGCTCTAGGGGAATAATCTCATCGGGCAGCCCGAATCGCTGTCGAATCATTTCCTCATCAAGATTCGTATACGGGATATAACTTAACGCACTGATCGCCATGCTCTCCAGCTGCTCACGATCCGCCGGCGCCATGCGATAGCGCCGGGCCCCGCTCTCCATCCGCTTGCTGCCGGTAGCCCGTTGCCGGATTGCCTGCAGTTGCGACGGCGAGGCATCGAGCAGCAGGATAAATTTGCCGCTCAGGCCGCCCAGGGTCACTTCGTTAAAATAGATCTCCAGCGACAGGCTGCCATCCGGATTTTCGAATAAACCCTCGTCATAACGTGTGCCCAGAATCCTCCGGGCGCCTTCCAGGGTTGTCTGGTTGAACTGGATACCAAAGACACGACTGCCACCATCAGGCAGGCGGGTGACCTGCCAGGGATAGATTTGTTCGGTCGGTGGCGTCTGCTGTTCGCAGCCGGCCACAAACAATAAAACAAATAGTGGAACCCAGAGTTTGTACATCGTTTATCCCCATTGATTTACTCGCGACAGCACGGACCCGGCCACGCGTACAAGGCTGCCGGGTGAAATACCGCCATGCACGAGTCTCGCCTGTCATGGATTATTCAGCATGCATGGGCGGGCAAACTGTTCATTTGCCGCTCATTATTGCGCATCGGGCGGAACCTGAAGCCAGAAAGTCACCGGCCCCTCGTTGACCAGGCTGACCTGCATATCCGCCCCGAAATCTCCCGTGGCGACGGGGGCGTGTTGCTGGCAGGCCAGCTCCAGCAACAGATTGAACAGCCGCTCGCCTTCATCGGGTGCCGCGGCCCGGCTGAAACCCGGACGCATTCCCTTGCGGGTCTCTGCCGCGAGAGTGAATTGCGGCACCAGCAACAGGCCGCCGCGGGTCTCCTGCAAGCCCAGATTCATTTTACCCTGTGCATCGGCAAATACCCGGTAGCCGAGCAGGCGTTGCAAAAGCCGCTCGACCTGGGGCTGACCATCCCCCTGCTCAATACCGATTAACGCCAGCAACCCGGAGCCAATCTCCCCGATCAGCTCACCCCGGGCATGCACCGCGGCCGTGCTGACACGCTGGATCAGGGCAATCATACCGAGGCAAGTTCGTCGGCCATACTGCGTGTTGCGCGCACCAGGGCATCGACCATACCCGGCTCCGAGGCCGCATGACCGGCATCGGCAATGATCGACAGCTCGGCACGCGGCCAGGCGCGGTGCAACTGCCAGGCATTCTCCAGCGGACAGATCATGTCATACCGGCCGTGCACGATGTAGCCGGGGATATCCTTGAGACGCCCGGCCTCTTCCAGGATCTGGTTATCGCGCAAAAAGGCGTTATGCATAAAATAGTGGGCTTCGATCCGGGCCAGGCTGAGCGCCGTGTGGGTATCCCCGAAATGGTTCAGCACCCCTTTGCTGGGCCGCAGCGTCGCCGCCCGTCCTTCCCACAACGACCAGGATTTGGCGGCCGTTAGCCGCGCTATATCATCATTGCCGATCAGGCGCCGGTAATAGGCGCCCAGCATGTCATCCCGCTCTTCTGGCGGAATCGGCCGCAGATATTCTTCCCAGTAATCGGGAAATATGCGGTGCGCACCGTGCTGATAAAACCACTGGATTTCCTCAGCCCGGCACAAAAAAATACCGCGCAGAATCAGACCCAGCACCCGTTCGGGATGGGCTTCGGCATAGACCAGAGACAGGGTTGAACCCCAGGAGCCACCGAACAGGACCCACTGTTCGATGCCCAGATACTTGCGCAGCGCTTCCATGTCCGCCACCAGTGCCGGAGTGGTGTTATTATCCAGCGAAGCGTGCGGGGAGGAATATCCCGCACCACGCTGATCGAACAGGATGATGCGGTATTTTTCCGGATCAAAAAATTGCCGGTGATAGGCCTCACACCCCGAACCCGGCCCACCGTGGACGAACAGCACGGGAATTCCCTCGGGGCTGCCGCACTCCTCCACATGCAGGATGTGCGGCGCCTCGACGGCGAAGCTGTGCGTTACATAGGGCTTGATCGCCGGATACAGGGTCTCCACTCGGCTGCCCTAGTCCTTAACCGGTTCGCCCCGATACCCCATGGCGGCGGCAATGCCGGCCAGTGCCAGGCCGATCAGGATCAGAAACGGGCCAATGCCGGTATTCAGAACCGTGTTAGCCCAGCCCAGACCGAAAACCGTGCCCAGATAGAGCATGCCCGAATGCAGGATAGCCCCGGCAATAAACACCCAGCTGATCACCTGCTTGAAGATGACATTCACCGCCAGGAAACCGAGCACCACGCCGACCGCGATATTCAACAGGGATTCGAGATTACCGTGCGCATGCGCCCCGCCCTTGATGGCGTCGATCTCGCTTTCAATATTGAACAACTTGTTCAGCGACAGCACCCCGGCCGTATTGGCCTTCGCGATTTCCTCGCCACTCAACGGCTCCAGCATCTCCTCGAAATCATTGGTCTGCAGCTGCTGCAGACGGCCGACAGCGGACTGCTTTTCCTGGACCGCCGCGCCATAGGCTTCATATTTGTCGACCATGACAAGGCCCAGTGCCGCGGTAAAAACCAGATAAATAAAACCGAAAACGATGTTCTTTTTACCAACCATGACCGCCTCCTTGTGCTGCTTGCTTTTTATTGATGGGGAACCATCATAAAGCCTTCACCGGACGGCGCCAAGGTGTCACAAAGGGAAATGCGGCTTAACTGTCGGGACGGCGTCGACGATCGACAAAAACCCGGCTGCCCTGAAGTGCTTTTGCCTCCCGTTTGGCGGCGGTCGCCATGGCGGCAATGTCATGGTGAGAATAGCAATACTCGATATCCGGCAAGACCAGCCCGATGGAGACGGTCAGCAAGGGAAAGAAACTTTCCTGGCCCTGTCGATTCCGGGCCCGAATTCCTACGGCTTGCTGGTCATCCGCACTGTAAAACCGGGGGACCCGGCTGTGAAATTCCTGCTGGATATTGCTGCAAATCTGCTGCCAATCCTCGCTTTGTAAGATAAGTATGAAATCATCTCCGCCGATATGGCCGACAAAATCCTGCTTTGCATTAGTCTTTTCCACCATCACCGAAGCCAGACATTGCAATACCTCATCACCTGCCGCATACCCATAAACATCATTAAATGGTTTAAAGTTATCCAGATCGCAATAGGCAACCGCGAATGTTGCTTTTTGTCTGATCAAATCGTCCAGTAGCTCGTAGATAGGCACATTGCCTGGCAACAGTGTCAGTGGATTGGCATAACGGACATTGCGAATCTGAAGATCGGTGATTTTACGCAAGAGATCGACAACTCGACCAATACCCAGCAACTTATGACCGTCTGTAATGATGAAATCATCTTCCAGATGAACCTGCATGCTGTCGGTAACGAGCTGGCTGACTTCCTCTACCCGCATATTCTGTTCCACCACAACCGGTTCCTGGTCCATAAATCGGGCAATCGGCTTGCGTCCGTACAGCTCCCTGCCGTAGCGGCTTGAGGCATATATTTCCATCAGCTTGAACCGGCGAACCATACCGACAGGCCGGTTCTGTTCATCAATGATCGGCAAGGAGTGCAGGCTCGAAGTAGAATGAAACAAATCCACCACCTGATCAAGACTCGCGGATGGTGGCAGTGAAGGAACTTCACGCGAAATACTGGCCACGGTGTCGGAGAGCCGCGCAATTCCCATACGGACATCTCCGTCCCGGACACAGTCACATAACAGGTGATCGATACAGCTCACCGGTGTCGATGCCGGCCGGGCAAAATAATATCCCTGTCCAAGAACAATCCCCATATTACAAATCGTTCGATACTCTTCCCTGGTTTCAATACCTTCGGCAATCACTTTGCATTCCAGCCCCCGGGCAATATCCAGTATCGAGCGAACAAATTCTTTTTTGACCGGATCCTCATTAATCCCCTGGATAAAGTGGCGATCAATCTTGACGTAATCAGGACGTAATTCGGACCACATGCGCAGACCCGCATAACCTGCGCCGAGATCGTCTATCGCAATTTCAAATCCCATGGACCGGTAGTAATGCAGCGCTTCACGCAATAGTTCGTAATTATCCAGCGGATGTTGTTCGGTCAGCTCGATGACTACCGACTCGGGGCTGATACCCAGTCGCCGCAGGGTAGCCAGCGTCTTGCCGTGGGGATGGTCCGCATCGAGTAACACTGCAGGTGCACAGTTGATAAACAGCTTGCCCTTGAGTGTCAGTCGATGGAACTGTTCGATAATGAACTGCCGGCAGCCCAGATCCAGCTCGCTCAAATGTCCCCATTGGCTGGCGAATTCAAACAGCGACTGTGGATTGTGAAAGACACTGGCCGAGGGCCCCCGGATCAACCCTTCATAACCGATAATGCGTTGTTGCTCCAGATCTATTATTGGCTGATACAACGAGGCAAAACGGGATTGCTCGACAATCCCGACAAACTCCTTCAGCAGGGCGTGCTCCGGTCTGGAGGCACTAGAATCGGTTGAGGTGGCGGAAACAGGCATCAGCAATCTAGTCAGGTGAATCACGCCCGGGACGGGGCGTGCAAAATCTCACGCTAATTCTAGATTGCCCGGATGACAGCCGGATGACAGCGGACCAGCATGACGCCTGGATTACACCGCATGTGCAGATACATCCGGATCACTTAATTTAGCTGGCGCGCGCCGCCTTTTTGCGTTCGTGCTCCTTGAGGAATTTCTTGCGCAGGCGAATATGGTTCGGGGTGACTTCCACCAGCTCATCGTCATCGATGAACTCCAGCGCCTGTTCCAGGGTGAGCTTGATCGGCGGGGTCAGCACAATATTCTCGTCCGTCCCGGCGGCACGCACGTTGGTGAGCTGCTTGGCCTTGAGCGGGTTGACCACCAGATCGTTGTCACGCGAGTGGATGCCGATGATCATGCCTTCATACACATCGGTACCGTGGCCGATGAACATCCGTCCACGCTCCTGCAGGTTATACAGGGCATAGGCGAGCGCCTTGCCGTTGGCATTGGCGATCAGCACGCCGTTGTTGCGCTGGCCGAAATCGCCTGTGCGTAACGGCCCATAGTGATCGAACACACTGTAAAGCAGGCCGGTACCTTGGGTGGCGGTGAGAAACTCGGTACGAAAACCGATCAGCCCGCGCGAGGGAATAATAAAGTCGAGCCGCACCCGACCCTTGCCGTCGGGCGCCATGTTGGTCAGCTCGGCGCCACGCTGGCCGAGTTTTTCCATTACCCCGCCCTGATGCTGTTCTTCCACATCCACGGTCAGCTGCTCGTAAGGTTCGTGCCGCTGGCCGTCCACCTCGCGGTATATGACCTCGGGGCGGGAAACGCCCAGCTCGTAGCCTTCGCGGCGCATGTTCTCGATCAGGATCGACAGATGCAGTTCGCCGCGCCCGGAGACCCGGAACTTGTCCGGATCCCCGGTCGGCTCGACGCGCAGGGCGACATTGTGAATCAACTCCCGCTCCAGGCGCTCCTGGATCTGACGCGAGGTGACGAACTTGCCGTCCTGCCCCGCGAAGGGCGAGTTGTTGACCACGAACATGACGCTCACGGTCGGCTCGTCCACCAGCAGGGCCGGCAGGGCCTCGACCTTGGCCGGGTCGCACAAGGTGTCGGAGATATTCATGCCGTCGATCCCGGTGATGGCGACAATGTCACCGGCCTCCGCCTCCGGCACTTCCAGGCGCTCCAGACCCAGAAAGCCCAGCACCTGCTGGACCCGGCCATTACGCCGTTTGCCGTGACGATCCACAATCACCACATTGGTGTTGGTGCGCAGCTTGCCGCGGGTGATGCGGCCGATGCCGATGACCCCGACATAACTGTTGTAGTCGAGCTGGCTGATCTGCATCTGCAGCGGAGCATCGGGGTCCACGTCGGGATAATTGACCCGATCGACGATTGCCTGGAACAACGGGGTCATATCACCGTCGCGCACATCGGACTCCAGGCCGGCGTAGCCGTTCAGGGCCGAGGCGTAGACCACCGGGAAATCGAGCTGCTCATCCGAGGCGCCCAGGCGGTCAAACAGATCGAAAGTCTGATCCAGCACCCAGTCGGGACGCGCGCCGGGGCGGTCAATCTTGTTAATGACCACGATCGGCTTGAGACCGCGGGCCAGGGCCTTCTCGGTGACGAAGCGGGTCTGGGGCATGGGCCCGTCCACCGCGTCCACCAGCAGCAGCACCGAGTCGACCATCGACAGTACCCGTTCCACCTCGCCGCCGAAATCGGCATGGCCGGGGGTGTCGACGATATTGATCCGATAATCCCCCCACTTGATCGCGGTGTTCTTGGCCAGGATGGTGATGCCGCGCTCTTTTTCCAGATCGTTGGAGTCCATGATCCGCTCCTGCACCTCCCCCCGGCTCTCCAGCGTTCCGGACTGGGCCAGCAGCTTGTCCACCAGGGTGGTCTTACCATGGTCAACGTGGGCAATAATGGCGATGTTGCGCAGATTCTCGATCACAAAAGTTCTCCAACGGGGTCGGCAAAAGGGGCGCATTATACGGGAACTGGACGAAAAACAGGCAAGATATTTCGCTCTCCCGACGGGATTTCACCACGGCTAAAAAAAACCGCCCCGGCGCGGCGCGCAGGAAAACCACCGAAGTCATTGAAAACACGAAAAAATAGCGCACGGATGGCACCACCGGCGCCGGGCGAGCGGTCCCCCTCAGCCGGCGGCGGAGCCCTGTTCTTCGGGCGGGATCTGCTCCAGCCGGTAGCCCTGGTGGTAGATAGAACTCAGCCGCCAGCCCTGCTCGGGGAACAGCTCGAGTTTTTTGCGAATCCGGCTCATGTGGGTATCCACGGTGCGGGTATTGAGACTGGCGTCATATCCCCAGACGGAGGAGAGGATGTGATCGCGCGACAGCAGGCGCCCGACATTATGGAAAATCAGGGTCACCAGATTGAACTCCTTTTCCGTCAGTTTCACCGGCTCGCCGTGGCGGGTAATCAGGCGCGACTCCTGGTCGATTTTAAATTCATTGAGGGTCAGCACATCCTGCGGGTTCGCCCGGTGCGAGCGGCGCGTGACGGCATTGATGCGGGCCAGTAACACCGGCTGGTGAATCGGCTTGACCAGGTAGTCATCGGCGCCCTGGTTAAGCATTCTGACCATATCCTCTTCGGAATCCCGGGCGGTTACGAAAACGATCGGCGTATCCCATTCGGACTGCCGTTTCAGGCGCGCAAGCACCTCTTCACCGGACAGTTTTGGCAAGAACCAGTCCAGCAGCACCACATCGAAGCTCTCATTTGTGGCCTGACGGAGAAAATCCTGCCCTTCCTGATAGCTGACGCACTCATGCCCGGCCTCTTCCAGCCACAGGGAAAGCAGCTCTGCCATAGCCGAATCATCTTCCACCAGCGCGATACGCACGGTTACCCAACCCCCAAACGCTAATTAACCCGAACTGTTTTTCTTATATCCCAGCAATCATTTGCTGTTATATCCAGACAATCGCTTGCCTGATAGATTCAATCAATTATTTTATATGTATATAGCAGATTTGCACTGCCCGTGCCAACGATGACCCGCTTCCCCTGCAAGATACCCTGCAATGTGACAAACGTCCCCCGTTCACTCCCTTTTTGCCGGACAAGCCGAATGACCGAGCACAGCGGTTAGGTATGAGCGATAAAATAAGCCCCGCTCAATCCGGGAGGAAGCGGGCGACAGGGATGACAGTAAATGAGAGAAGGTTCACCCTTAACAGCATCGCACAGGCTTTTAATAATGTTATTATTGATTCGTTGCCCGGCCAGTTCGGGCTGCCCGATCTTGCCGCGACGCTTTCGCCGCCTGTTCACTCTGCATCCTGGCCAATACCAGCACAAGGAAGGACCCGGATAACTCATTATGAGTCTCGGCCGCAAACTTTTCCTCGGATTCATCAGCGCTTCGCTGTTCGGTATCACCCTGTTCGGCTATATCACCTATCAGGCTACCCGCGCTGCCCAGCTGGACGAATTCGAACACTCCACTTCCGCCAATGCCCGACAACTGGCGGCTATGCTCAGCGGCCGGGAACCTGCCGAGGTTCGTTCCTTACTTGAGCGAGCCCGTCCGCATCAGCAAATGTCTGACTATAATCTGCTGGTGACCGACGCACGGCAAAATGTCCTGTTCATATCTGCCGAACAAAGTATCGATACTCAAACGCTTCGGCATATTCTTGGCAGTAGCGTCAGTGAAGGCCATATCGATGCCGGTAAACACTACCTGCTCTGGTCCGGGCAGACTGTACCGGATAGTGCGCTCTCCCTTTACCTGTTACGCCGAACCGAAAAAAGCGGTTTCACCGATTTCCTGAAAAGCTCGGGTCTGCCACTGGCCATTGCCAGTCTTATTTTGCTGTTGCTCGCCTTATGGGGTGCGACGATCCTGACCTCGCTTTACCAGCGACTTGAGCGCCAGCGTCAGGAGCTGAAACACCAGACCCTGCACGACGGCCTGACCGGTTTGCCAAACCGGACTTTTCTGGTAGAGCAGACCGAGCAACGCCTGAAAAGAAATCTGCCGGAAGGCGAATGTATCGCGCTGGTCATTATTGACATAAACCGCCTCAAGGAAATCAATGACACGCTTGGCCATTATGCCGGTGATACGTTGCTTTGCCAGTTCGCCGATCGGCTGCGCGACGCCATCCGATCTGATGATATCCTGGCGCGCATCGTCAGTGATGAGTTCGCCCTGCTGCTGGACGGCGTATCCCAACAGGCCGTACTGGCCACAACCACGCGTATTCAGGAAAGCCTGAGCGAAGGCTTTTTACTCGAGGGACACGAGTTTTACGTGGGTGCCAGTATTGGCGTAGCGTTTTACCCCGAACATGCCCTGAACGCGATCAACCTGATTCGCCACGGAGAAATGGCCATGTACGCGGCCAAGCGTATCGGTACCGGCATTGCGTTTTATGATGAAACGCACAATACCAGTACACTGGAACAGCTCAAACTGGTTAACGACCTGCGCACCGATCTGGAAAACCGGAATATTCAACTTTATTTTCAGCCCAAGGTGGATCTCAAACATGAACAGCCTGTCAGCCTGGAAGCGCTGGCCCGCTGGGAACATCCCGATCATGGCTATATCGCCACCAGCCGGTTTATTCATATTGCCGAAAATACCGGCCTGATCAACCCACTTACCTGGTGGGTAATGGAAGAGGCACTTAAAACAAGTTGTCTGCTACAGGAACAGGGGATCGATCTGAAAATGGCAATCAACCTGTCGGTCTGGAACCTGCAGGACCTCGATATCGTCGACCATTTACGCCGGCTGCTCGAACTGTATCGGGTTGATCCCTCCCGGATCATGCTCGAGATCACCGAAACGGCCATGATGGTCAACCATAAACGCGCCCTGCATACACTGCAGCAGCTGCATGATCTCGGTATTCGTTTCTCGATCGATGATTTTGGAACCGGTTATTCATCGATGGCTTATCTCAAGCGACTGCCGATCAGCGAAGTCAAAATTGACAAGAGTTTTATCAAGTCCATGGACAGACAACCGAATGATTCATCGATGGTGCGCGCCATCATCGATCTGTCTCACGACCTGGGGCTGACGGTAGTCGGTGAAGGGGTCGAAAGCCGGGAAATTGCCGCTATGCTGCGCGAACTCGGCTGCGATCAGGCGCAGGGCAGTTACTATGCCGACGCCCTGCCGTTCAATAAATTACTCAAATGGCTGGAAAACAGAGTACTCAGTACTGAGTACTGAGTACCGGGTTTTCAGGCTGCTTTATGCTTGCGCCGCTGGCGCACCGCGCTGGCCAGTTCTCTGAGCAGTTCCTCGCTCTCCTCCCAGCCGATACAGGCGTCGGTGATGCTCTGCCCATAAACCAGTGATTTGTCATCCTCGACATCCTGGCGCCCGCCAATCAGATGGCTTTCGATCATCGCGCCCATAATACGCTGATCGCCGGCGGCAATTTGCCCGGCGACATCGCGACCCACATCCAGTTGCCGCATATGCTGCTTCTGGCTGTTGGCGTGGCTGAAGTCGATCATGACCTTCTCTTCCAGCCCGGCTTCACGCAGTTCCTGGCAGGCGGCGTCGATGCTGGCGGTATCGTAATTGGGCTGTTTGCCGCCGCGCAGAATGATATGACAGTCTTCATTGCCGGTGGTGGCGAAAATGGCCGAATGGCCCGCCTTGGTCAGTGACAGGAAATTGTGTGGCTGGCTGGCGGCGCGAATCGCATCGATGGCGATCTTGAGCGTCCCATCCGTGCCGTTTTTGAAGCCGACCGGCGAGGAAAGTCCGGAGGCCAGTTCACGGTGTACCTGGCTTTCGGTCGTGCGCGCCCCGATCGCGCCCCAGCTGACCAGGTCGGCGATATACTGCGGGGTAATCAAATCCAGGAATTCGGTACCGGCCGGCACGCCCAGGTTGTTCACATCCAGCAACAGCGTGCGTGCCAGGTGCAGTCCCTTATTAATGTTGAAACTCTCATCCAGATCCGGGTCGTTGATCAGCCCTTTCCAGCCGACGGTGGTGCGCGGCTTCTCGAAATAGACCCGCATGACAATCAGCAAATCCTCGCCCAGCTCCTCGCGCATCGCCTTCAGGCGCCCGGCATATTCGACCGCAGCCTCCGGATCATGCACCGAGCAGGGTCCGATGATCACCAGAATACGATCGTCGCGACCGCGCAGAATATTATGGATCGCGGTGCGGGTCTCGAAGATGAGCTTCGAGGCGGTATCGGTCATCGGACAGTCGCCATGCAGCTGCACCGGCGGAATGACCTCCTTGAGCGCGGTAATCCGCAGATCGTCAGTTTTGTATTTCATATTCATAGCTGCCAATTCTAACGCAACCGGAGCAAAAAATGTTCACCTCATCGGCCTGATCCGTCGCCTCCTCCCACCAGGATGCTGCCCGAGGGACAGAACAGTAGACCACCGAAGACACCGAGAGTCACTGAAGGCAGCGAAGCGGGAACCTGTCTTACTGACCGTCAGCATATTCTTTTTGGTGTTTTCGGTGCCTGTTCGGTGTCGTCGGTGATCCCTCTGCCGGCTGTGGAACCGGGGAACGACCGCAAACCGCCCCTGGGGCGGCTAGTCCGCCCTCAGGTGCCGGCGCATGAAATCGGCCGCACGCTGGATGGCGTCCTTCGAGGCGAGTTCGTCGGCAAAGGTCCGCACACTTTCCGGACGAAAGTCGAAACCCCGGCCGACACCGGGATAGACGATCAAATGCGCGGGCTTGCCGTCTTTTTGCAGGGATTCAATGCTGCTTTCGATGACCCGCCGGCGCTGGTACTGCTCCTGCTCGCCGATAAAGACCAGCACGGGGATTTCCAACTGCTCGACTTCCCCGGCAAACCCGTAGACCTGCAGCGGCTCCGGGGCATTGGGATCCTGCAGATGCGGATAATAGGAAACATAACAGGCCACGTCCGACTTCTGACGCCCGAACGTGGTGGCCACCTTCAGGGTGTAATACCCGCCCCGGGTATGGGAATAAAGACAGATCCGGTCACTGCTGATGTCCTGGCGCGACAGCAGGGCGTCGACACCCCGATTGACGTCCTTCTCCAGCGCATAATCGTGTTCGATCGGGTGGGTGCCGATGAAATGGGCCTGATAAATATCCGGCGCCAGCACCACAAAACCCCGGGCCGCCAGGCGCCTGACGTGACGCCGGATCAGATCATCCAGCCCGCGCCGACCGTGCTGGAACAACACCGCCGGAAACTTGCCGGCCTGTTTCGGTCGCGCCAGCATGGCGGGGATGGTGACCCCGTCGCTTTCGTAGTTGTGCTCTTCGACCACAACCTCGTAATTGCGCGGCGCCTCGATCACGCCCTCGTTCCACCAGGCCTCGCTCCACCACAGTTCCTTTTCGATCTGTGGCTCATCATGCGCCCCGGCCGATATCGCCGCCAGCCCGAGACACAACCCCAGAACATATCGATTCATTTCAAACATCAACTGATTTACCTGAAGCAACACACCAAAACGCGCAATCTTACCGGGACAGACGGCAGAGGTAAATCTTCCTCTTATTTAATATACAGTAAATAACGCAAAGAACGCGGAGGCGCAAAGGACGCAAAGTACATATTGTTAACAAACTTTTTATCGCCGTTGCTTTACTACCAGTTTATAATAATAACGGCTGACGGTTTTATGAATTCTATTCTTTGCGTTCTCCGCGCCTTTGCGACCTCCGCGTTATTTTCCAGTGGAAGCAAGAAGAGCTATTTAAGGTCGAAGCGGTTGCGGCGCTGGACGAGTTCGTCGTTTTTCGCCAGCCCATCCAGATAGGTCGTAAAATCCGGCGGGGTAATGTTTTCAGCCTGAATTTTTTTCTGCAGTCTTTCGGCGTGCTTGATCACCGGTTTGTAAATTTTCATCACCCGGACATTGGCAAGCCACTTGAGCGCCTCCGGTGCCTCGGGATGTGATGTGGTCGCCAGCTTGTGGAACAGTCGCATGACATTGCGTGAGTTGACATCGATACCGCCCATGTGACCGTAGGAGTGTTCCTGCGGGGGGAAGATGGGCGCAATGATACGCAGTAACTGGGCGTCCATCATCGGGGTGAATTCAACACCGGTATCCGCATCCTTGGCGCCGACCTGCATCATAAAGTCGAGCAGGGGCAGAACCTTCTGTTTTTCGCGGCCAATAAAATTGGCCATGTGCTGCGCGAACTCTTCCGGGGAAAGTAAAAATGCAATGGCCAGCCAGTAGAGACGCCGGCTTTCATCCTTGATGCCATTCTCATCATTGAGCAGATCACGGGCCGCCTGCAAAAACTCATCGTGGTCCACATACCGCAGGGCCGCGAACACCAGTTCCCTGAAGGTCTTCAGCTTGCAGTTCTTCCAGTGAATCAGTACCGGCAACAGCACTTCCCGGTTCAGGTCGGCATATTTTGAATCGGCGATAATGATGCGCAGTCCTGGCAACATCTGGGCATCATTGTTGATCAGCCCCTGCCAGAAACCGTTAAGCGCGGGGGCCGAAATAGAAGCATCGGTGAGCAGAGCATCAAACCATTCATCCTGGTGATCGGTTTGATTGGCAAAATGAAAACAGATCGCCGACTGCAGGACCGTTTGCGGAAGTTGCTCCACCTTGTCAGGCTCGGTTTGCATCAACCTGTCGAGGCCGGCCAGCAGCACATAACCGGCGGGCGAGCTTTCGTGTTTAGCCAGCTGAGCACCAATCTCATAGGGCGTGAGGATATCATCGCGCTCAAGCGCGGCAACAAAGCCGGATAATACGGCCTCGCTGACTTGCTGATTGGCAAGCATGGCAACCTTGTCCGCCGGCGCAATGGCATCCTCTATCTCGTAAAACATGCCAAGGTAGGCGCGGGCAAAAGGCTCCAGCACCTGCATGTCCGCCCCATTGCGCAAGGTATCCAGCTGCCCGAGCAGTCGCTCGTCGTTTTCCTTGCGGGCCTGCTCGAAGGTATAGTCCGAATCACTCATTGAAACCGCCAGAATCGGTTAACGTTGTCAAATCACGAGACAACTATTATAGAGAGTGACGCGATAACATGACAGACCGTTATGCCGATAGCGGGAATGGCCCCCTTTCTATCAGGGTAATAAACGCCTCAATGCGTATCGGTTTGCTGAATAAGAAGCCCTGTACGCTGTGCGCGCCGTAGGTACGCAGGAACTCGAGCTGACCGGGATGCTCGACTCCCTCGCCGACCACTTTCAGCTTGAGACTCTCGGCCATGGCAATGATCGCCTGGCATAATTGCTTGTCACCGTCATCGGTTTCCACATCGCGAATAAAGCTGCGATCGATCTTGATCTCGGTAAAGGGGAAACGCTTCAAATAGCTCAATGAGGAGTAACCGGTGCCAAAATCATCCAGCGACAGAGATATCCCCATTTGACGCAACTCACCCAGCACCTCGACCGTATGACTATCCTCTTCCAGTAACAGCGATTCGGTGATTTCGATCTTCAACCGGGACGGTTCAACCTTATGTTCACGCAATATATCCCTCAGATGCCGGGCAAAGTCCTGATTACGAATCTGACGCGAGGAAATATTGATCGCCACTCTGGCATCCCCAAAACCGTGTTCGGACATGGTGCGTAAATCGCGACACACCTGATGGATCGCCCAGTCACCGATCTCCACAATCTGACCGCTCTCTTCCGCCAGCGGGATAAACTGGGCCGGCGAGATGGGCCCCATTTCCGGACTTTCCCAGCGCATCAGGGCCTCGGCACCGATAATATAGCCGTTTTCGATGTCCACTTTCGGCTGGTAAACCATATATAGCTCGTCACTGGACAACGCCCGCCGCAAGCGGTATTCCATGGCCAGCCGTTCGGCAGCCCGTTCATTCATACCCTCGGTATAGAACCGGTAGGTATTCTTGCCAGTCTGCTTGGCCAGGTACATCGCCGCATCGGCATTACTCAACATGGTATCCACGTTAGCCCCATCATCCGGATAACCGGCAATACCGATACTGGCGGTAATCAGAAACTCGCGATCCTCGATATACACAGGTTTGGTGAGACGGTTGAATATCTTGCTAACGGTTCGCTCCACATCCGTGAGCTGTACCAGGCCCGGAATAATAATCAGGAATTCATCGCCGCCCCAGCGGGCCACGGTGTCACTTTTTCGCACGCAACTTTCAAGATTGTGTGCCATTCGAATCAGCACCCGATCGCCAAACTTATGCCCCAGGGTATCATTGATATCCTTGAAGTTATCCAGATCCACAAACAACACTGCAGTATGCATATTAAAGCGCCGGGAGTGATTGATTGCCTGCTCAAGGCGATCAATCGCCAGCATCCGATTGGGAAAATCCGTCAGGGGATCGTAATAGGCGCTGTGAATCAGTTCGGCTTCGGCCTGTTTTTTGCGGGTAATGTCGTGCATGACATGTACCATCGCCCGGGTTTCTGTCTGATAGTCGAACGGCGTCAGGGTGACTTCCCGGTACTCGCCGCTTTCGGGATAATAAATCTCGAAATTTTCCAGTGGCGTCCCGGTATCAATGTTATGGCAGACGACACATTCGTCTTTTTGCATTCTGCGCGGATGAAAAACGTCATGGCAGTCCTGTTCCAGCATTTCCTGCCGCGGCAGGCCGGCCGCCTTCTCCGCGGCTTTATTCACCTGGATAATCCGCCCATTGTTATCGACTACAATGGCAGGATCGGGCACGGCATCGTAGGTACTCGAGGCGCGGGTCAATATCTGATAAGGCTCACTCAGGCTGGTGCGTACCACGGCCAGAAAAATAAGCCAGTAAGAGAGAAACTTGAAAATATGTCCGATAACAATCGGTAAACTGAAAAGATCTATATAGAGTGTAAAGCTCAGCTCGGCCGCCACCGTGCAAACAATCGAGGCAACCATAAGCCGGTAGATATGCCTGTCCAACAGCCGGCGGTAATGCGTTAATACCCCAATCGCGGCAAACAGTAACCCGACAATCAGATACTCACTGACAATTTTGGCCCGGGTCAGCCCGACCCCTTCCACAAACATGGCCGGAAAGTGTTCCTGCAACACCAGATAGATCACCACGATCGAACCACCACCAAATACCAGCAGCAGTGCCCGTTTCGGTATCCGGTAACGGAAAAACAGCGGCGCGCTCAGCAGCAGGGTCGCTTCCAGATAGCGGGTCACAATCCAGAACTGGATGCTGGCATTGCCGCCATCCAGCGCCAGCACCCCCATTCCCGTAAAGCTCAGGGTATGCATCAGATCCAGCACCCCGATCCACAGATAGCCGGTGCCCAGATACATCAGAAAATGGTTGCGCGAAAATCCGTAGGTGTACCAGGCGACCATCGCCAGCACGATGGCCACCATGATGGCGAACAGTTCGGCCAGGGTATGAAAGAGCAAAAAATTGTAGCGGCTGACAACCACCAGCACGGCAATCAGCAACAGCGGTACCAGCCAGCCCTGCACGGCCAGCGTTTTATGCAATTTCGGGAACCGGTTTCGAAGAGGGCTGAGTGTCACAGTTATTATCGTTACCGTTATCGCCAGTGTTGAGACAATAACGGCAGATCCCTGATATTACTTGAATAATTTCCCCGCAAGGCGGGCAACAGGGAGAATCCGGAGGAAGGGTATTCCACACCCGGCCAGCGCCGGGCGTGGAAAGGAGGGGGAGAGCGAACGGGTCAGACAGCCCGCGGCAGGGCCACCTGCTGACCGCTGGAGGCCCAGGCGATCATCCCCCCGCGCAGGTTGTAAACCCGGTCGAAGCCTTGCTGCTGCAGGTACATGCAGACCTGGGCCGAGCGGGCCCCGCTGCGACAGACGACCACCAGCTCCTGGTCTTTTTGCAGCTCGTTGAGCCGCACCGGGACGGTCGCCATGGGCATCGGATCGGCGCCCGGGAGGGTACCGCCGCGGATTTCATTCATTTCACGCACATCGATAATGCGAAACCCTTCGGCCTTGCTGTCGTACCATCGGGCCAGTTCAGGGGCATCGATTTCCTTGATATTCCAGTGCATGCGTCTCTCCGGTTTATCACGTGTCGGGATAGTATATTAGTGCTTTCTTATATTTCAACCCCGATTGGCCCACAGTGTGAGCCCCTCCAGCCCCGAACCCGGACCGCAAATGTCCCGCAGTCGTGTAGGATCGAGCCCATTCCCCGATTGCGACAAGGCCATGCCCCGGACCGCCGACACAACCCACACCAGGCCATTCGCCGCCGTCGCGGCCCTGCAACAACAGGCCCGGGCCGCCAACCAGCGGGCGCTGGTCATCGCCGCCGGCAACCCCGCCTGGAGCCGGCCGCTGGCCGACCGCCTCTGGTCGCAAACGCCGGTCGAACAGCGCCTGTGGCTCGGCGAATCCCCCGGTCAGCCACAACAACTGGCCCCGCGCCACGCCGTGCAACTGCTTGGCCAGGAACGCCAGCTGGTGATCCTGGACGCCCATGCCGGTTTCTCTGCCGATGCCTTCGGCGCCATCAGCGGGACGCTGGTGGGCGGTGGCCTGTTGTTGATGCAGGTGCCGCCGCTGCCCGACTGGCCCGGACAAACGGCGGCCAATCCCTATACCTGTGCCGACTCGCGTTTTATTCGCCACCTGATTCGCCACATCCGGCAGGACCCGGCCCCGCTGTTGCTCGAGGAACCGGACCGGCTGCGCCCGAGCGCGCATGCCTACCCCGCCAGCGCAACCCGCCCCGCAGTCTCTCCCTGTCGCAGTCGCGATCAGCAGGCGACCGTGGCGGCCCTGCTCGAGCTGGCCGACCAGACGCCTGCCCGCCCTCTGGTGATCACCGCCGACCGGGGCCGGGGCAAATCGGCGGCGCTGGGCATCGCCGCCGCCCGGCTGTTGCAACAGCGGCGCGGTTATCGCATCGGGGTCTGCGCCCCCAGACCGGCGGCCTGCGCGCCCCTGTTCGAGCGTGTCCGCGCCCTGCTGCCCGACGCCACGGCGGCGCGCAATCGCCTCGAATATGCCGGGGGCAGCGTGCAATTTCTGGCTGCCGATGCGCTGCTGGCGCAACACCCTGCGCTGGATCTGCTGCTGATCGACGAGGCCGCCGCCCTGCCCGTGCCGGTGCTGGAGAACCTGCTGCGCGCCTATCCCCGCACGGCCTTTGCCAGTACCGTGCACGGTTACGAGGGAACCGGACGCGGCTTCAGCCTGCGCTTTACCCGGGTGCTCGACGCGCTTGCGCCCGGCTGGCAGGCGCGGCAACTGGATGAACCGATTCGCTGGGAGGCGGGCGATCCGCTGGAACAATTTGTCTTCGACGCCCTGTTGATGAATGCCGAACCGGCCGACCCCGACCCGGCTATCACCCCGGCCGGGTGCCGGTTTGTCGAGCTGGATCGGGATGCGCTGATCGACACGCCCGCTTATCTGCGCCAGCTGTTCGGCCTGCTGGTGCTGGCCCATTACCGTACCCGGCCCGAGGATCTCTACCGCCTGCTGGACGCTCCCGATCTGCGCCTGTTTGCCCTGGAACAGGCCGGGCAGCCGCTGGCGGTGGCCGTGCTGGGCATCGAAGGCGGGTTCGATGCGAGCCTTGCCGAGGCCATCTATCGCGGCCGGCGGCGACCGCGCGGCCATCTGCTGGCCCAGAGTCTGGCGTTTCACGCCGGTGTACCCGATGCCGCCCGCTATCGGTACGGCCGGCTCCTGCGCATCGGCGTGCACCCGCTGTTGCAGCGCCGGGGGCTGGGCAGTGCACTGCTGGAGACGCTGATCGGCACGCTCGGGCGCGAGGCCAGCCTGGATGCCATCGGCGCCAGCTTCAGTGCCGGGGCGAAATTGCTCGCCTTCTGGCAGCGCGCCGGATTGCAGCCGGTGCGCATCGGCCTGACCCGCGAACACACCAGCGGCCTGCCGTCGTTGCTGGTTCTCAAACCGCTGAGCCCGGCCGGCCAGTCGGTGTTCGAGCGCGCCCGACAGCGGCTGGAACAGCACTGGCCCGCGCTGCACGAAGGCGTGCTGCGGGATCTCGATCCGGCGCTGGTCGAACAATTGCACCTGCCCGTTTCAGCCCCGCCGGAACCGGACCTGAATCGCGCGGATCGGGAGGATATCGATTCCTTCGTGCACGGCCAGCGCGGTTACGAAGTCTGCGTCTGGCCGATTGAAAAACTGATCGCCCGGCTACGGGAGCACCCCCCTCTGTTCGAGCGGCTGGACCCGGCCGATCAACAACTGCTGCTGCGCAAGGTCGTCGACAAATGCGACTGGCCGACACTCGGCGCTGAGTTTAAGCTGGAGGGACAAAAAGCCGCCCGGCGGCAGTTACGTCAGGCGCTACGGCGCGCCTGGCAACGCTGGCAAGAGGAGTCCTCATGAATCAGGAAGAAGAGATCATGCAAATGATCAATCTGCTGGCCGGCGCCGCCCAGGCCGGGGCGCAGGGGGTACTGGCCCAGGCCGCCTTCAACCTGATGCGCGCCTCCGAGGCGGTAGTCAAGGCGCGCAAAATGCAGATGAATGAAACGTTCCAGCAGGCGGCGATGGATCAGTTACTGTCTGCCCGCCAGACGCTGTTCCAGGCCCTGGAACTGCCCGATGCCATGCACGAGGCCCGCCAGGACATTATCAACACGGGCCGGGTTACCTATAATCCCGAGCAATAGACGGGCCACGACCGCAGTGAATACTTACCCTGTCGCGCCCCGTTTTGCCCCGTGGTGTTTTGGGGTAAGCTGCGCGCCCGTTTGCTTACCGAACCAGGCTCATGAGTCGCATACTCTGCACCGGCATCGCCACGCTCGACATCATCAATCAGGTCGACCACTATCCGGCCGAGGACGAGGAATTGCGTGCCACGGCGCAGTTCGTCCGCCACGGCGGCAACGCCGCCAACAGCGCCTGCGTCATGAGCCAGTTCAATCATCAGGTCGAACTGCTGACGACGCTGGGAGAGGATGCCGCCGGGCAGAGGATTTGCCGGGATCTGCAACATTACGGGGTAAACACCCGGCGGATCGTCACCCTTGCGCAGGGACGGACCCCCACCTCCTATATCACCCTCAACCAGGGCACCGGATCGCGCACCATTGTTCACTACCGGGATCTGCCCGAGTTGCGCCCCGGGGATTTTCCCCTGCGGGAGGTGGAGCGTTATGACTGGTTTCATTTTGAAGGGCGCAACATCGAAAGCCTGAAGACGATCCTGGCACAGCTTGCGGCGCAACGGATCGATCAGCCGGTGTCGATTGAAATCGAAAAACCCCGTCCCGGCATCGAACAGCTATACCCCTACGCGGATATTCTGCTGTTTTCCCGCGCATTTGCCCGGGCCCATGACTATACTTGCGCGGATGCGCTGTTCGACGATCTGCGCCGGCACGATATCAGTGCGATCCTGATCTGTGCCTGGGGCGACGAGGGGGCTTTCGCCTGTGATGCACAGGGAAACCGTTATCATGCGCCGGCTTCGGTCCCGATCCGGGTGATCGATACCCTGGGAGCCGGCGACACCTTCAATGCCGGCATGATTCTGGCACTGCTGGAAGGTCGCCCGCTCGACAGCGCATTGAGCACGGCCTGTGAACTGGCCGGGCGCAAGGTGGGACAAAACGGTCTGGCCGACCTCAATTCGTCAGAGGGAGAGTAACAGCCCATGAAGTTCAATCTGCTAGCGGTGGGGCAACAATTTGAATACCAGGGCGAGACCTATATCAAATCCACGCCGCTCATCGCTCATCAGGTGGATACCGGCGAGCAACGTCTGATACCGCGCTCGGCCATGGTGGTCAGCACCGATGCGCCTGCCGGAAAGCCACCACCGGTCAACAGCGAGATTGAGGCGCAACAGCTGCAAGCCGCCTTCGCCGAGCTGGAACAGGCGCTCCACCAGCAGTTCGGGGAAGATGAGGATTTCGGCCGGGCCTTCGAACAGGCCCGGCAACGGTTTTTCGAACGTCTTGGCCTGGCGGCAACGCCCGTGTCGCCACGGGTGAAGGATCATTCGCCCTCGTAGTAATAATCGTCCAGCAATCGGCGCAGGCGCATCATTTCCATATGTTCCTCGAGTTTTTTACGCGCGGAGTGACTGTAACGCGCGCGGGAACTCTCGTTATCAAAAATATCACTGGCGCTCAGCTCATCGTCCAGCAACCCGTCATCTTTATCCAGCATGCCTTCACCCTGTACAACATACATAGCGGTTAACCTCCAGCGGGACACCGACCCTGAACGTCGGCTTCGCCCCGATTTATCTGCGCGTGATTTACCTGCGCTGTGATTTACCTGCGCTATTTAGTGCTCCTAAAGGTTCTCGTAAAGCAAAATTAATTAATTGACACTATCGTCATTTTGAATTGATATTGGCGCCATGAAGCCCCGCCCGGGGTCACTGCGGGATAACCGTCCGGTACCAGGTCTATGGATATTCACGACTTCGCCACCTTCCTGGAGGTCAGCCGTACCCGCCATTTCGGTCAGGCGGCCACGAATTTGTGTATCACCCAGTCCACGGTCAGCGCCCGGATTCGCCAGCTGGAACAGCAACTGGGCACACCGCTGTTTATTCGCGAACGCAACAACATTCAACTGACCCCGGCCGGGGAGAAAATGCTCGCTTACGCCGAAACGATCACCACGGCCTGGAACCGGGCGCGACAGGAGGTCGGCATGACCCGGGCCGGCAAACTGCCGTTGAGTCTCGGCGGCATTATCAGTTTGTGGGATATCCTGTTACAGCAGTGGATTCAGCAACTGCACCAGCAGCACAGTGAACTCGCCCTGCAGGGCGAGACCCACGGCAATGAGGTGCTGATCCGCCGCACCCTGAGTCACACCCTGGATATCGCGGTGGTGTTCGATGCCCCGCAAAACGATCAGCTTGTCGTGCGCGAGCTTGCCACCATCAAGCTCATACTGGTTGCCTCGCAGCCGGGCAGTGCCGCCGATACCATGCGGCAGGATTATATTCTGGTCGACTGGGGCACCTCGTTTTTAACCCGCCATGCACAGGAATTTCCCGAACTACCCATGCCGACCCTGCGCATCGGCCAGGGACGCATTGCCCTGGAGTTCATTCTTAACTGCGGCGGCAGTGCCTATCTGGCCGAGCAAATGGTGCAGCCTCATCTGGACGCGGGACACCTGCAGCATATCGACGATGCGCCGGTCATCGAGCGCAGTGCCTATGCGGTATACAACAGCCAGAATAACAAAGCAGATCTGATCGAACAGCTTCTGGATGAGAGGACAATCAGCCCGAGCGGATGAAAACAACCACTGAACACACTGAAGTCACCGAATACGCCGAACTCATATAAAGGGTTGCTTTTAAATTTCGATGTTATCGCTGACTTCAGTGCTTTGCGTGTGACTCCTGTTACCCTTTGACTGCCGAGGCGGTGGTCTGGTTTTACGCCGGGCAATCGTTTACTGTTTCTGATATGAGTGCCAAGGCAAGCAAAGCCCCGCGTAACTGGCCCCGGCTGTCCCGGGAGCGGCTATTAAAGTTGCGCATTTGCGATCTGGGACTGCGTATCGAAGACAGCACGCTGGGTGCGCCGCTCAAACAACTCTATCGCGAGCTGGAACAAAAACAATTGCGCTTTCGCCCGCATGTCTGGCTCTCCGATGAGTGGTTCTGTCCCGATGGTGTGCCCGGTTTCGCGATGCCGTTTTTTCTGGCGCATGCCCGCCTGCGACGTCTGGAGCGCGAATTCATGCTCGAGGTCGAAGGCGGCGATCGCGCCTGGTGTATGAAACTGATGCGTCATGAAACCGGCCATGCCCTGCTCAATGCCTATCGCCTGGACCAGCGTCGCGACTGGAAGCAAACCTTCGGCCGACCGTCCATTCCTTACCCCGATACCTATCTGCCCAGACCCTATAGCAAGCGTTACGTGCTCAACCTGCCCAACTGGTATGCCCAGAGCCATCCGCACGAGGACTGGGCCGAAACCTTTGCGGTCTGGCTCAACCCCGGCTCGGACTGGCGCCGCCGTTATCGCAACTGGCCGGCATTGAAAAAACTCCATTATGTCGATGAGCTGATGAACGAAATTCATGACAAGCCGCCGCGATTGCGCAACCGCCAGAGGGATACGCCGGTCGAAAAAATCCGCACCACGCTGGGGGATTATTATGCCGACAAGATCTACCGCTACGGACTCGACAGCCCGGAATTCTCCGACACGGATCTCACCCGGCTGTTTTCCGCCGACCCCGAGTACCGGCGCCACGAGAAAGCCTCGCGCTATATCCGCCGACACCGGCGCGAAGTCATCGTAATTGTCGAGCGCTGGACCCATGAATACCGCTATCGCATCAACGAAGTGCTTAACGAAATGATAAAACGTTGCGACGAAATGCAACTGCGTGTCATCGACAGCAAGCAGGACACCTTTCCCGATCTGGCCGCCTGCGTCACCATGCTGGTGATGAGCAAACTCCACAGCGGAGGTTTTCATATCGCCTTATGAAAAAACTCAAGGTTATGATGCTGTTGCATCCCGAGATGGTACCGCCGGAGGATCTCACCAATATGGACGATCCTCGCCATGACAAGTACCGCACCGAAATGGATGTTAAACTCGCTCTGCAGACACTCGGACATGACGTGCTCATTGTGCCGGTACACGACGATATCGCCCCCATTCGCCAGGCGATTGATGACTGGAAACCTCATATTGCCTTTAACATGCTGGAAGATTTTGCCGGCTTCGGCGCGCTCGATTTCTATATCGTCAGTTATCTCGACATGCTCGGTATTCCCTGCACCGGCTGCAATGCTCGCGGCCTGCTGTTGTCCCGCGACAAGGCGCTGTCAAAAAAACTGATGGCCTATCACCGTATTCGGGTACCGCGCTTTCGGGTTTTTCCCATGTCACGCAAGGTCACCATGAAACGCGCCGCCAATCTGCCCTATCCGATGATCGTCAAATCCAAAATCGAGCAGGGCTCGGTCGGCATCGCCCAGTCCTCCTATGTGGAAACCCCCGGGGAACTGATCGAACGGGTACAACAGGTGCATAAAATGACCGGCGAGGATGCGATCGCCGAACAGTACATCGAGGGACGCGAGTTATATGTCACCGTGATGGGCAACCAGCGACTGGAGGTCTTCCCCTTTCGCGAACTGGTGTTCGACAAACTCGATGAAGGGATGCACCGCATCGCCACCTATCACGTCAAATGGAACGATGACTATCGTGAAAAATGGGGTATCGATTACCAGTTTGCCCGTAATCTCCCCCAGGGCATGGAAGAGACGATCGTGCGTATCGCCAAACGGGTCTACCGGGTACTGGAGATGTCGGGCTATGCCCGGCTGGATTTACGTCTGGCCGGCGACGGGACAATCTATGTGCTGGAAGCCAACGCCAACGCCGCCATCAGCCGCGACGATGATGTGGCCTATGCCGCACAAAAGGCCGGCTACAGCTACCAACAACTCATCCAGAGGCTGCTCAGCCTCGGCCTGCGCGCCAGTCGGGCCTGAGCCTGCTGTCATCGGTCTGCCATCCTTTGCTAAACTGGTCACGAATCCGGCTGCATTAATTCAGTTATCCATGAATTTACTTATCAGGGCAAGGTCATGAGCGAACAAGAGATCGACATCGAGAATCTGAAGATGAACACCGACGACCTGTATCGTGAAGAGGTCTTCACCGATCAACAGGTTGGCACCCTGCGGCGCCTGACGCCGGTGACCGCCGATGGCAGCGACGATAGTTCCCGTCCCGTACGCTATCTCGGCCAGTCACAGATGATGACGCCGATGGGGGCTCTGCCACTGAATTTTGAAATCGAGGCCGACTCCCTGCAACAGGCGCTCGACGGCTATGGCGAAGCCGCCAAACAGGCGGTCGAGCGCACCCTGGAAGAACTCAAGGAGATGCGCCGCGAAGCGGCCTCGCAGATCGTGGTCCCCGAAGCCGGCGGCGGCGGTATGGGCGGTGCCGGCGGACCGGGCGGTATGGGTGGCCCCGGTGGCATGCCCGGCGGCGGTTTCCAGCTGCCCTGATCAAATCCAGTTCAAATCCGGTTCAAATCCGGTTCAGAGCCAGTTCGGAACCGGTTCAAAGCCGGATCGGCGCCGGGCCTATTCCAGTCCGGCCAGATAGGCGGCCAGTACCTCAATATTTTCATCGCTTAACCGGGCGGCAATGGACTCCATGATCGGACTGCGCCGGACATTCTCTGCCGCCTGCTGTTCGCCCCGATCATAGGCACGAAAGCGTTCGAGCGTCAGGCGCAGATATGCCGGCCGCTGGCCGGCCAGCCGGGCATATTCGGCCGTGCCGTGGCCCCGCTCCCCATGACAGCCGACACACCGTTGTGCGTAAAGACGCTTTCCACTCGCGGCCAGCGCTTCATCCTGCGGTCGTGCCTTTACCGTCTGACGCGCAAAGTAAATCGCCAGATTCACCTTGTCATCCAGCGTAAAATCCTTTGCCAACGAATTCATGACAAAGTTTTTTCGCTCACCCCGGGCAAACTTGCCGATCTGATCCAGCAGATAGACCGGATTCTGACCGGCCAGATTCGGGACATCGGGTTTGACACTGTTACCGTCATTACCGTGGCAATAACTGCATAACAGCGCCCGGTTGCGACCGGCCCGCATCGCTTCCTGCCTGGCCGCCGGATCTTCCAGCCGCTGTTCGATGATCAACATCAGTCCCTGTATCTCATCCTCCATTGCCAGCGACGGCGATGCTGACATCGCCAGTAATATCAACAGGCCGAATCCCCGCGTCAGTTTTCGGTACATCATTTTCCCTCATTAAAGACTTGTCGATGACAACGATACAACATTGCTGCGCCACGATACGTCCTGTATCGAACCGACCCCGGGATTGCTTGAAGAAAAGTTGGCCGGGTTTGATCCAGATCAAACCCGGCGGGATACGACGACAAAACGGGAATAAATTACCCGCCTGCTACGTCACTCGCCCCTTCACTACAGGGACGGGCTTTTGCCGGAAAGAGTTTGTTCAACCCTGATCGTGGCGATCGCAGGGGGCCCGGTATTTATCCGGCACATTTTCCGGGCAGGCACCACACAGCTCGTTACCGGGCACGGCAAAGTCGATCTTGCGTGGATAGGGCAGGTCCATGTTGTCCATGATTTCGACAAACTCCTCCAGGCTCTTGTTGTTACCCAGGCGGGGATTGCGGATTTTCTCCTGGGCAATGGTGGTCACAAAGCGCCCTTCATAATCGTGGCAGGGATAAACCAGCGTGTCATCCGGCAGAGTAAAGAACTTGTCATGAATACTGCGATACAGCGTCGCCGCATCCCCGGACTGAAAATCGGTGCGCCCACAGGCCTCGATCAACAGGGCATCGCCGCTGAACAGCATTTTGTGCGTGCCGTTATCGATCAAATAGGCATGATGGTGATCGGTATGTCCCGGCGTATACAGCGGGTGAATGTCGATAATACCGAGACGAAATGGCTCGCCTTCACGAACACCGATATCGGTACACGGCAACTGATCGACAGCCGGGCCGACAATCCGGCTGCCGGTCAACTCCTTGAGGCGTTTGGCACCGGTCAGGTGATCGGCATGCACATGCGTGTCGAGCGTAAAGTCCAGCTCCAGTCCCAGCTCGTTCAGCATTTTCAGATCCCGCTCCACTGTATCCAGTACCGGATCGATCAGCGCGGTCTTGCCGCTATCGGGACAATGCAACAAATAAGTATAGGTAGAGGAATCCGGCTCAATGACCTGGCGAAATAACATAATAACTCCTTGAGTAATACCGGGTTAATAAACTCCGATCAAATTGTGCACAGAGTTTTACCCTGTTCACGCTATCAGGGCGAGGGTGTATCTCGCCATTTTTCTTCCGCGACAATCCGTTGGACCACCTGTTCGTTCAGTTGTTTCAGCACCCCGGGTCGGCCCGGGGTCACATGTTCCCCCGACAACCATTCCAGTTCATACGGCTCGCGTAACGAGGCATGCAGGGCCACCACACTGGCCGGTGGATAGGCGCTATCGCCTCGGGAGCTGATGACTACCACTGGCCGCGGGGAGATTTTCCCGACCCAGCGCTCCGGCTTCAGATCCTCGCTGGCCGTCAGCAAACCGAGTATCCGGGCGACCAGCGCGCGGGCCGGCTCAAAGGCGATCTGCTCGCGCAAACGGTATTCATACACCGCGCGCGGATCGGCCGCCCCCTGCACCAGCCAGACACGACGGAAACGTTCTTCCAGGGCCCCCGCGGTTCCGGCAAAGAAGGCACCGAGACTGACCCCCACCAGTTCCATCCGCCCGGGATCGACATACGCCTGCCGGGCCAGGTACTCGACGGCCAGCAACAGCGCCGGCGTGGTATCCAGTATGGCCAGCTGTATCTGGTCGAAGTGCCACAAACCCTGCCAGCCGGAAAGCTCCTCCGGCCCCTGGTAGGGATAGGAGATGGACGCGACCACCATGTTGCCGGTGTCCTGCACCAGTTCCGCCGCCTGGCGGCCGGTACCGGCGCCGCCCAGCAATAACATCAGGGGTCGCGCACCATTCCCTGTCCGCGGTCGACGTACTGTCATCTTGACCTGCAGACCGCTGCTGGATGTCAGTGTCAGGTGCTGATAGCGCGACTCCTGCGTTTGCCACTGGCGGGTGACCTGCACCTGTTCGATCTCGCCGCGACGATCAACAAAACGCTCGCTGGGATCCCCCCGTACCGGCCAGCCCAGCCATACCAGGGGTGCCGCCAGGACAACCCCCAGCAACACAATGAACAGCCATTTGCCTCCGCCACGTCGATCCCGATGCCACAAACCCCGTTGTGCAAAACTCATACAACCTGCAACCCTGCTGTTCTGTTAAAGGGCACCCTCGGCACCGGCCTGCATGATATCCATCAGCGCATCACGCACGCGAGTGGCCTCGGCTTTAAGTTCATCGGTCAGGGTGGCGCCATTGAGCATCATGTCGAGATTCATCATCACCAGCCAGCCCCGGCCTTTTGCATCTTCCACCAGGGCAATCCGGCACGGCAGATAGGCGGCGAAATTAATGTTCGCCTCGACCATGCGCTGCGCGGTCAGCGGATCGCAGAACTGGAAAATTTCCATTCGCCGGGCCTTTTTGCCCATGGCTTCCACCTGTTTGGACAGCGGCAACTCGGCGACCAGATTCATGTTATGCATATTGGCCCGCAGTTTCATCGAATCGACCGCCTCATTCATACTGATTCCCTCTTGCAGAGGCATTTTCACCACGGTCTGTTCCAGTTTGATATCGGGAAGCTGGGCCCCCTGCGCGGCAACGGTGACCATCAGGCCGGCAGTTAATAGCAAGAACATCACCTTTTTCATTCGCTGGCTCCTTTGTCCGTGTGACAATACAGCTTTTAATAACATTACCTTATGCTAAACCCCTCGTCATCCTCATTACTTACCCAACAAATAACCTTTTCATCATCGGGTTTATGGTCTAGATTGTAAACACGTTGTTCCCTGGATTTCTTGCCCGGTCTTTTGACTGTATTTTAAGGAGATAACACATGCCCCGCTTTTCCTTGCCCGCGACCTTGTTGTCAGGGGTCATAGCACTTTTCATTTCAACCACTGCTCCCGGCGCCGAGATCAGCCAGGGTGCCATGTTGAGCAATTCCTGTGCCGCCTGTCACGGCACTGACGGCAATAGCCCCGGCGCCATGCCCACCCTGAACGGCAAATCGGCCGATTTCATCGAGCGTGCCTTAAAAGGCTTCCGTTCCGGCGAACGCGATTCGACGGTTATGGGTCGCCATGCCAGTGGCTACAGCGACGAGGAAATCGCGCAGATTGCCGAATATTTTGCCGGTCTGAAATAAATTTAAGGAGTTGCCGTTATGAATCGTGTTAATCGCAGACAGTTTATCCAATTACTCGGCGGTGCCGGAGTGCTGGCTTCCTCGTTCGGCCTGACCGCCTGCTCCAAACAACCCACGGCTTCCGGCCGGGTTGTCATCATTGGCGGTGGTTTTGGTGGTGCCACCTGTGCCAAAT
The DNA here is from genome assembly GCF_034521165.1 of Thiohalophilus sp. Taxonomy (NCBI): domain Bacteria; kingdom Pseudomonadati; phylum Pseudomonadota; class Gammaproteobacteria; order Thiohalomonadales; family Thiohalophilaceae; genus Thiohalophilus; species Thiohalophilus sp. The sequence continues at coordinate 12,687 of NZ_JAXHMV010000013.1, read as the reverse complement.
ATCTGCAACGCTTCGATCCGAATCTGGATATCACTCTGGTCGAACCCAAACAGAAATTCGTTACCTGCCCTTTCAGTAATCTCGTACTGGGCGGAATGCGCAACATAGACAGCATCAGTCACAGCTATCAGGCGCATGAGCAACGTGGTATCAAAGTCGTTCATGCCATGGCGCAGGAAATCGATCCCACGGGTAAAAAGGTGACTTTGAATAACGGCTCGACACTTGAGTACGACCGGCTGGTGGTTTCTCCCGGCATCGACTTCCGCTGGGAAGATGTGGAGGGCATGAGCGATGCCGATGTCGAGAATCTGCCGCATGCCTGGAACGGCGGCCCACAAACGACGATTTTGCGCAAACAACTGACCGACATGCCCGACGGTGGCACGGTCATCATTGCGCCGCCGGCCAATCCGTTTCGTTGTCCGCCCGGGCCGTATGAACGGGCCAGCATGATCGCCAACTATCTGAAACAGAACAAACCTAAATCCAAGGTGTTGATCCTGGATGCCAAAACCAAATTCTCCAAGCAACCGTTATTCATGCAGGGCTGGGAACAACTGTATGGAGATATGATCGAATGGGTTAGCGGAGATGCGGGAGGTCGCGTCAGCCGGGTTGATGTCGCCGGCAAGGGTGTCTATAACGAGCTGGGTGAGTCGTTTTCCGCGAATGTGGTCAACTTCATCCCGCCGCAAAAAGCCGGCAAGTTTGCCCATGACACCGGGCTGGTCGACAACACCGGCTGGTGCCCGGTCAATCAGCGGACCTTTGAATCCACCCTCCATCCGGACATCCACGTCATTGGCGATGCTGCGCTGGCCGGGGCCATGCCCAAATCGGGTTTTGCCGCCAACAGTCAGGGCAAGGTCTGTGCCGCGGCGATTGTATCGGCACTGCATGGTACCCGCATGCCCCAGCCGTCGTATGTGAATACCTGCTACAGCCTGGTGGGTCCCGACTACGGCATCTCCGTCGCCGCAGTCTACCGCTACGCCGAGGATCAGGGCATCTACAAGGTAGACGGCTCCGGCGGTGTCAGCCCCGCGGATGCGGATGCTGAATTCCGGCAGAAGGAAGCCCGCTACACCCGCGGCTGGTACGCCAGTATCACCAGCGATACCTGGGGTTAAAAACAGGTACTAAGTGCTGAGTACCTAGTACTCAGTACTTAGTACTAGTACTCAACACTAAGAACTAAGAACTAAGAACTAAGAACTAAGAACTAAGAACTAAGAACTTTTATATTCTGCCAACTGCCATCTGCAAACTGCCGACTATTTTTACGCTCCTCTCGACAACACCAGCAACTGATACGGTTCCATCACCAGCTCCTGGGTCGCTGTGATGGTATGCCCCCCGAACAGATCGACCATCGTCTTGCGTAATCCCAGCAAGCGCAAACGCCGGGCTTCCAGGCGCTGCTCATGCTCACTGAAATTGGCCAGCACGAACACGCTGTATTGTCCATTATTGCGAAAGAAACTCAGCACATGCGTATTACCACTATCGGTAAATTCGGTTTCGGCATGACTGAATGCCGGGTTCTGCTGGCGCAACTGGATCAGGCGCAGAATACCCTGATAGATCCTTCCGGTAACCGAGTCGCTATCCCGGCGTTGCTCGGCCAGCTCCCAGTCAAAGCGTGAGCGATGCAACCAGCGGGTATCTCCCAGCTTGGCACTGTCCTGATCGTAATCGTAATTATTCAACGTTCCAATCTCATCCCCGACGTACAGCAACGGGATTCCACCCAGCATGATAATCACGCCATGCAGCAGAAGGATCCGTTGGATCGCCAGATTGATATTCTTTTCATTTTTTTCCGCCAGCGCTTTTTCCAGTCCGCACAACGAGGCACAGGTTCCGGAAATACGGGCATCCCCGGTCTGTTTGTTTTCCTGGAATGGCGCACCGCTGGCGAAGCTGCCGGGATAACGCCCGGTATAAAAATCGGTCAGAAAACGCCGATGCTCGTCCGGCTCGAAGCCGGAAGCAATGATATCTTCATCGGAAAACGCCCAGCCGATATCATCGTGGCTGCGCACATAATTGACCCAGGCACAACCTGATGGAATAGTGAAATCGTCCTGCATCGCGCGCAGCAATGCCCGTGTATCACGTGTGGCGAGGGCTTCCCATAACAAGGCCATCAGTTGAGGATGATAGGAAAGCGGGCACTCTTCCACGTCGATATATTTTTTGACTTCGTCGGGATGCACGATCGCTTCGGATTTGAACACCATCGCCGGCGCCGCAATACTGACGATCGCATTAAACGCCTGTATCACCCAGTGCGCTTCCGGCAGATTCTGGCAATCGGTCCCCAGCCGTTTCCATAAAAACGCGACGGCATCCAGGCGTAATATTTCCACGCCCTGATTGGCAAGAAACAGCATTTCCTCCAGCATCTGGGTAAACAACACCGGGTTTTCGTAATTGAGATCCCACTGGTAATTGTTAAATGTGGTCCAGACCCATTTTTTAATCCGGTTACGATAGGTAAATGCACCCGGGTGATCCTCGGGAAAAATCTCACCCATGCTGCGCTCATAGGCATCCGGCAGGGCGCGATCAGGATACATACGATAATACGCCTGGTATTCCGGATCACCGCCCAGAGCGGCCTGTGCCCATTCATGCTCGTCCGACGTATGATTAAAAATGAAATCCAGCACCAGCGATATGCCATGATGACGCAACTCGGTCGCCAGGGCCTGGAGATCGTCCATGTTGCCCAGGGGAGGATGAACCTCCCGGTAACTGCTAATGGCATAACCGCCGTCATTATCCCCTTCGGGCATTTTAAACAAAGGCATCAGATGCAGATACGTAATTCCCAGCTCGGTCAGGTAGGGAATTCGGGCTCGCAACTGCTGCAGATCACCGGCGAACAGATCCACATAGCACATCGCACCGACCATGCGATTGGAAAGATACCATTCACGATTGACTTCACGCATGGCATCCAGTGCCCGCAGCTCGTCCGGACGTGCCAGCCACATATGTGTGGTTGACTTGAGGATATTTTCCAGGTGATAAAAGAAATCGTAGTTATGACCATACAGGCGATACAGCCGCTCGAACAGGCGCGGGAAATGGCGCTTCAGTCGCTCGAGATACCCCTCCCACTCGGCGCTGTCCACCTGCTCCCGGAATGCCGCTTCCAGTCGTGGGAGCAGGCGTGCGAGCGTGGTACGGCTCTCTTTTTTCAACCATAGCGGGTCAATATCGTCGTTCATGGTGACAAACTTCTCTGCTGTGCGATTTGTGCATGATCCACTATATGCCACTGCCGGGCATATTTAAACATTGAGGGGATCTTGCCGATAGAACTGTACAAGTTGTTGATACACCGCCGGGTAAGTTTGCTGAACTACCCGGGGTTGTTCGAAAAAGACCTCACTCACTACAGCGAAAAATTCCGCCGGTGCCGTCGCCGCATAATGATCGATCGCCACTGACTTGCCATGCGCAATCCGATTTTGCAGATCCGCATAGGCGGCGCTGAACGACTTGCTCCATTGTGGTGCGGACATACCTCGGTGCAGGGGCGGCATGCCATTGGCTACACCGTTTTGCATATCCAGCTTGTGAGCAAACTCATGTATCACCAGATTGTGACCGTCTATGAGTCCTCCACCCAGCGAATCCTCGGCTGACAGCACCACCGGTCCCCGCTCCCACGATTCGCCGCTCAGCGGGCGGCTGACTTCATGGACAACACCGTATTCATCCATTTCGGTATGCAGCGGCGTAAATCCGGCAGGATAGATAACCACGGAGACCCAGCCGTCGTACCAGTCCAGCCCCAGGTTCAGAATCGGCAAACAGGCTTGCAGGGCGATGACCAGCTTCAGTTCGGTCGTGACAACCAGATCGCCGGCCCCTTCGAGGGATTTATCGTGTAAAAACAGCGTTGCCAGTCTTTGCAGCCTGTCCAGTTCGTCCTGATTCAATGGTTCGAGCAGAGGCAGGCGTGACAATGCCTGTCGCCAGTGCGAATCGGTATAGGACGAACCACGGAGTATACGATTCTCACGCCAGTTATGGAGAAATTTCAGCACGTTGCTTCAGGACAGAATGCCCCGGGTCTCGAGTATTTTTTCCGTCAATTCGGCGGGAGAAAAGATATAATCGTCCTGGTAGTCCTGGTTGAACTCCTCGGCCCTGTTCAACACGCTAACCCCACCGGCAGTTTTGAAAGCGACGATGTTATAGTCGAGCTCATGAAGAATGTTGATTATCGCATCAATGCGTCTTTTACGTTCCTCAAACTCACCGATATCACTCACTAAATTCAATACTTCACAAAAAACAAACGGCCGGTAATCTTTGAGAACCTGCTGGATACCGTCAATGACCTCATACTCGGCCCCTTCGACGTCAATTTTTATCAGGGAAATTTCCGACAACGGAAGGCGACGAATGAACTCATCGCCCTGCACGGTGACCATTTCAAACGAGTAACCCAGCTTTTCATTTTCGCGCATAAACTTGTGCATGGAAGCGCGTTTCTCACCCAGCTTTCTGGCATAGAGTGTGCGCATGGAATTCTCATTCGAAATCGCCACGGGATAAAAACGGCTGTTCTCAAAACCGTTTAGCCGGATCAACTCCTGCACATAAAAATTGCACACGGGGTTGGGTTCAAAACCAAAATACGCCCGCTGCTGATCAATAACCCGCAGCTTGACCAGGAAGACACCCACGTTACCGCCAATATCCAGTACCGCACCCGGCTTCAGACCCGTCAGCAATTCTATGCAGTGGGACATCCACATTTCCCCCGTGGTGAGGTAACCGCGTCCCATGCCGTAAATCAACGGCACCTGCAGCTTCATACCCAGATAGTTGACCGTCGTCCTGCGACGACAGAGCCTGGAGAGTGCAACGTTAACTTCCCGTCTGAATTTCTTTAGTATTCCCATCGACAGCGGCTGATTGTTTTAACTGGTGGCTAAAATATCATACTTCTCGGACATTTCCCTACTCGGCCGAACTTTCCCGAATGCTATTGCGACTGATATCCGCGAATGTTGCGCCGGTCAGCAGCCTGAGAGCCGCCGGCGACAATTCGATTTCCAACCCCCGCCGGCCGGCACTGACCCGGCCTCATGTCACAAAATAATGTCCCGTTACCATAAAAAAAGCCAGTGCATCGCGGCACTGGCTTTTAGACTGGAGGGATTGGCTATCCCGTTCAGTCGGCGTCGTAGCCGAGGCTTTGTCCCAGCCAGCGTTCGACTTCGGCCACGGACATGCCTTTGCGTTTGGCGTAATCCTCGACCTGATCGCGGTTGATCTTGCCGACCCCGAAGTAGCTCGACTCGGGATGACTGAAGTACCAGCCGCTGACTGCCGCCGCCGGCCACATGGCCATGGAATCGGTCAGCTTGACACCGGTGTGGGTCTCGGCATCCAGCAACTCCCACAACTTCAGCTTCTCGGTATGTTCCGGACAGGCCGGATAGCCGGGAGCCGGACGGATTCCCTGGTACTCTTCGCGCACCAGCTTGTTACTGTCGAAGTTTTCGCTCTTCAGTCCGTAATCCGGTGTCCAGCCGTTGGGCTCGTAACCCCAGTTGATATGCCGCATGCGATCGTGCATGTGCTCGGCAAAGGCCTCGGCCAGGCGATCGGCCAGCGCCTTGAGCATGATAGAACGATAATCATCATTCTCTTTTTCGAAGCGCTGGATATGCTCATCGATACCCAGTCCGGTGGTCACCACGAAACCGCCGACATAATCTTTCTTGCCGGTTTCCCTGGGCGCAACAAAGTCGGTCAGACAACGGTTGGGTTTGCCCGGCGGACGCTGGGTCTGCTGCCGCAGGTGATTCAGGGTCATTTTCACTTTCTTACGTGAATCATCCTCGTAAACCTCGATGTCATCATCGTTGATGCTGTTGGCCGGCCACAGACCGACGACGGCCCTGGCCTTGAGCCAGCGCTCTTCGATGATCTGATCCAGCATCTGCTGGGCATCATTTAACAGTTTCTTCGCCTCGGGGCCCTTGTCGGGATCATCCAGGATCTTGGGATAGGAACCTTTCATCTCCCAGGTGTGGAAGAAGGGCGTCCAGTCGATGTAGGGACGCAGGAACTCCAGCGGCATGTCATCGAAGATCTGGATCCCCGGCTGCTCAGGAACCGGCGGGGTATAGTCGGACCAGTCGATCTTGGTCTTGTTGGCCCGTGCCTCTTCCAGGGTGATCCAGTTGGTCTTGGCACGACGACCGGCATGGTTCTCACGAACCTTGTCGTACTCGGCGCGCAGTTCGGTAACGAATTTTTCCCGATGCAGTTCACTGATCAGATTCTGCGCCACGCCCACGGCCCGCGAGGCATCTTTCACCCACACGGTCGGGGCATGATAGTGCTGTTCAATCTTGACCGCGGTATGCGCTTTGGAAGTGGTGGCACCGCCGATCATCAGTGGCGTATCGAAACCGTTACGTTCCATCTCCTTGGCCATGTGCACCATCTCGTCCAGCGACGGGGTGATCAGGCCGGACAGACCGACGATATCGACGTTCTCTTCTTTGGCTTTCTTGATAATGTCATTGGCCGGAACCATGACGCCCATATCGACCACTTCAAAGTTGTTACACTGCAGTACCACACCAACAATGTTCTTGCCGATGTCATGCACGTCACCCTTGACCGTCGCCATCAGGATCTTGGCATCAGCCTTGGCACCCTCTTCCTTCTCCGCTTCGATGAAGGGGAACAGATAGGCCACGGCTTTTTTCATAACACGCGCCGATTTGACCACCTGGGGCAGGAACATCTTGCCGTCGCCGAACAGATCGCCGACCACGTTCATGCCGTCCATCAGCGGGCCTTCGATCACTTCCAGCGGCTTGTTAAATGCCTGACGCGCCTCTTCGGTATCATCATTGACATAGGCATCGATACCCTTGACCAGCGCGTGTTCCAGTCGCTTGGCCACCGGCCAGCTGCGCCATTCCAGATCTTCTTCCTTTTTGGCACTAGTGCCGTCACCCTTGTACTTGTCAGCGAGATCCAGCAGGCGTTCGGTGGAATCGTCGCGTCGATTCAACACCACGTCCTCCACGGCCTCGCGTAGCTCTTCGGGCAGATCATCATAAACCGCCAGCTGACCGGCGTTGACGATCCCCATGTCCATGCCCGCCTTGATGGCGTGATACAGGAACACGGCGTGGATCGCCTCGCGCACCGGGTTGTTGCCGCGGAACGAGAACGAGACGTTGGAGACCCCGCCACTGATCAGGGCATAAGGCAGGTTGTTCTTGATCTCGCGGATCGCCTCGATAAAGTCGACGCCGTAATTATTGTGCTCCTCGATACCGGTCGCAATCGCGAAGATATTGGGATCGAAAATGATGTCTTCCGGCGGCATGCCGATCTGCTCGGTCAGAATCTTGTAGGCACGGCTACAGATCTCGACCTTGCGTTCCTTGGTGTCGGCCTGACCGGTTTCATCAAAGGCCATGACCACCACGGCGGCGCCATAACGGCGGCACAGTTCGGCCTGGCGAATAAATTCCTCTTCGCCTTCCTTCATGGAGATGGAGTTGACCACGCCCTTGCCCTGGACGCACTTGAGACCGGCCTCGATGATGTGCCACTTGGAGGAGTCGATCATCACCGGAACCCGGGAGATATCCGGTTCACTGGCGATCAGGTTGAGGAAGGTGACCATGGCGTTCTCACCATCGAGCATGCCTTCGTCCATGTTGACGTCGATGATCTGCGCACCGTTCTCCACCTGCTCGCGCGCCACGTCCAGTGCAGTGTCGTACTGCTCATCCAGAATCAGACGTTTGAACTTGGCCGAACCGGTCACATTGGTCCGCTCGCCGACGTTGACGAACAGCGAGTCCTTGTCAATGTTGCACGGTTCCAGACCGCTCAGGCGGGTAACATGATTATCTTCGGGCAACTTGCGCGGCTCATAGGGCGCAACCGCCTCGGCGATCGCCTTGATGTGTCCCGGTGTGGTACCGCAGCAACCACCGATGATATTCAGAAAACCACTTTTGGCCCATTCCTCGATCTGTTCGGCCATCTGCTCCGGTGTTTCATCGTATTCACCGAACTCGTTGGGCAGACCGGCGTTAGGATGCGCATTCACATGACAGGTCGCGATACCGCTCAGCTCTTCGATGTGCTGGCGCAATTCACCGGCACCCAGGGCACAGTTGAAACCGAAGCTGATCGGCCTGATATGACGCAGCGCATTATAGAACGCCTCGACGGTCTGACCCGACAGGGTACGACCGGAGGCATCGGTAATGGTCCCGGAGATCATCACCGGCAGGCGCTTGTCTTCATTGCCAACAAAATAGCTCTCGATGGCAAACAGTGCCGCCTTGGCATTGAGGGTATCGAAAATGGTTTCCACCAGGATCAGATCCACACCGCCGTCGACCAGCCCACCCAGTGCTTCGGTATAGGACTCGACCAGCTGATCGAAATTGATGTTACGAAAGCCCGGGTTGTTAACATCGGGTGAGATACTGGCGGTACGGTTGGTCGGGCCCAACACGCCGGCGACAAAACGTGGCTTGTCGGCGGTGCCCACCGCTTCGCAGGCTTCACGCGCCACTTCGGCGGAGGCCTTGTTCATCTCATAGGCCAGCTCTTCCATGTGATAGTCGGCCATGGAAATGGAGTTGGCGTTAAAGGTATTGGTCTCGACGATGTCGGCACCGGCTTCGAGATAGGCGGTGTGAATATCGCGAACGATCTTGGGCTGGGTCAGAGACAACAGATCGTTGTTACCCTTGAGATCGGATTGCCAGTCGGCAAAACGCTCGCCGCGATAATCTTTTTCTTCGAGTTTATAGGTCTGGATCAGGCTGCCCATGGCGCCATCCAGAATGAGAATACGTTGTTTTAAAGCTTCTTCAAATTGACTCATAACTAGTTTCTTTTAGCCGTTATTAATTGACTGATTATGCGTGAAAAATCGGGGAATACGCGGATAAAGAGCCGAAGATTATACCAGAAACAGCGTCATCCGCCTATTTCCCGTGATAATGGTATGGATGCTGACCGGCCGGGAGCATCAAAACCGCATGATTATGCGCGCTGCAGCACGGGTTATCAGCCCTCAATGACGCCCTTGAACGTACAATTCAAGTCTATTCGCTCAGGTTGTCAGTCTGATCAGGGTGAGCAATTCACGATATAACAGCAATAGTGCAACCAGTATCAATAACATACCGAACATTCGTGCATACTTGCCCTTTAACACCCGTACAGTAAACGGCGAGCGCGTACCGGCTGGCGGGACACGCAGCGAGGCAATAATGCGCCAGCCATACCAGAGAAAGAACAGAATCGGCAGCAAACGCCACAGGCTGTAGACATAACCGGTCAAAAGCTTCTTTTCATCCGCCAGTTCCATCACCTGATAGGGGTTGGCCGATCCGGGGTCGGGCACCAGCAGAAAATCGATCAGCGGCTCCAGCAATACCGCTATCAGAAAATAAGCGGCAATCACCAGGGCGAGATTCAGCCGCAATGACTTGTCGCCGGATTCAAACTCGGGGGGTTGCTCCTGCATCCGGACAACATAACATATCGTCCCGCCCGGGCCGTAGCGAAACTCACCAACACGGCTGACATAATGGTGATGACGGCAAACACGGGGTACACTGGCGGCATCATGTCCACAAGCTCACCGATTAGCGAAGATCTCCGTGATACCCCTGCACCACAGCTGAAGGTGCCCAAGGCCATCCTGCGACCGGTGGGTCGGGCGATTGCCGATTTTAGCATGATCCGCGAAGGCGATCGGGTTTTGCTCGGGCTCTCCGGTGGCAAGGATTCCCTGTCGCTGTTGCATATTCTGCGGCATCTGCAACGCCACGCCCCGATCCGCTTCGAGCTGGGAGCCCTGACCGTGGACCCGCAGATCGAGGGCTTTCATCCCGAAACCCTGAAGGATTACCTGGCGCAACTGGGCATTCCCTATTTCTTTGAAAGCCAGCCGATCGCCGAAAATGCCAAATCCCAGATGAAAAACGACTCCTTCTGCGCCTACTGCTCGCGCATCAAACGCGGCATCATGTACGCCACCTGCCGGCGCGAGGGTTACAACGTGCTGGCCCTGGCCCAGCACCTGGACGATCTGGCCGAAAGCTTCCTGATGTCGGCCTTTCACGGCGGCCAGCTGCGCACCATGAAGGCCTGCTATACCAACCGTGAGAGCGATGTGCGCATCATCCGCCCTCTGGTCTATGTCCGCGAACGCCAGACCTCGGATTTTGCCAACGAGAAAATCCTGCCGGTCATTCCCGACTCCTGCCCGGCCTGTTTCGCCATGCCCACCGAGCGGGATCATATGAAACAGCTGCTGGCGCAGGAAGAGTCCCACAACAAACAGCTTTTCAAGAGTCTTATGACGGCTATGCACCCTCTATACTCAAAATATGAGGCAGAATAACCATATTTCTCCCACTTTAATATTTTTTTAGTGAAATACATCCCTTTACTATCTTTTTTCGAACAAAGTGGGAACCATATTTCAGAGAGGCCAAAATATTGAAATTGATGTGGGGAATAATACCCTCACTCTAAAAACGGAAATGTGAAAAATTGTGAATTTATTCACATTTCTTTTATCACGGCGCTATGATTACCGGTAAGGTCTCCAGGCACCCCCAACATGTTGGGATGTTTAGCCCGGAATGTTCTCCAAATGTGTAGCACGATGAGCCTGTCGGGAGGTGTCAGATGAAGCACGTCAAACGTGAAGCGCCAGCGATGGTCCAGTGTGGCGAGGGCTGGTGTATTGAAACACCGGCCGGCATGGAAGGCCCGATGGACAGCCGACAGGATGCGGCCGTTTACCTGAACCTGCTCAACCGGGTGAATGCCGCCCGCAATGAACTGGCCTGCCTGGATTGCGAGGCCCCGTAACCGATACCCGTATCCAACCCCCCACTGCCTTGTCCGGTTCGCCCGCCCGAGCGGGCCGAACCGGCCACAAGGAAAATCCTGTACGCTACAAGGCGTGCAGGATTTTTTATTTTCAGGATTTATATTTAACAGTTCCGATAACACCCCATGCGTGAATTTCTATTGTTACTGCTCGCCGGTCTGCCCCTGGTGGTGCTGCACAGCGCCGGCTGGGTGAGCGGCCAGCTATTGTGGCTGTTGCGGGCCAAACCGGCGCGGATTGCCCGGCGTAACCTGGACGCTTGCCTGCCACAACTGAGCGACACAAAACGCCGACAGCTGGCGCGCCGCAGCCTGATCGCCACCGCCCGCACCCTGCTCGAATCCTTTCGACTGTGGCACGGTCCGGCTGATCGGGTCATCAAACTGGTGCGCCGCGTCGAAGGGGAACCCGCATTGCGCTCGGCACTGACCAGACAGCAGGGCGTGTTGCTGCTGGTCCCGCATCTGGGCAACTGGGAGATGATCGGCCTGTACTGTTCCCGCCACTATCCCATGACCAGCCTCTATCGAACCCAGCGCTCGCCGTGGTTCGATGAGTTTATTCTGCGCGGTCGCCAGCGCTTCGGCGCCGAACTGGTGACCACCACCGGCCGCGGCGTGCGGGCCGCGGTGCGGGCACTCAAACAGCAGCGAATTCTGGGCATCCTGCCCGATCAGAACCCCGGCGCCGGCGCCGGGGTGGTGGTGCCGTTTTTCGGCATCCGCACCAACACGCCGGTGTTGCCCGCCCGCCTGGCCCATCAGCATCAGGCCCCGGTGCTGTGCGCCTGGGCCGAACGCCTGCCGCGAGCACGCGGCTTTGTCCTGCATTTCGAACCGCTGGATAACGCCATCGCCGGCCCCGATCCCGAACAGGCCAGCGCCATTATGAACCGCGAACTGGAACGCCTCATCCGCCAGTGCCCCGAACAATACTGGTGGAGCCACCCGCGCTTTCGCCACCGCCCCGAAGGCGAAGAACCGATCTATTAGCTGATGCTCTGGAAATTAACGCGAAGGACGCAGAGACGCAAAGAACGCGAAGTAAAACAATTAATTTTCTTGTTCAGTTCTTTAATGCTTTGGTGGATCGGTCTGATTTTTTGATTCAGTTAATACTGCTGCAACTGAATCACTTTATTTAACTTTCCATACGCAATAAATAATTTCTTTCTTTGCGCCCTCCGCGTCTTCGCGTCCTTTGCGTTACTTCCACCCGCCTATCTCACTTCACTGAGCAGCGAGTCGATCTACTAGCTGACTCTCTGGGAATTAACGCGGAGGACGCGAAGACGCAAAGAACGCGAAGTAAAACAATTAATTTTCTTGTTCAGTTCTTTAATGCTTTGGTGGATCGGTCTGATTTTTTGATTCAGTTAATACTGCTGCAACTGAATCACTTTATTTAACTTTCCATACGCAATAAATAATTTCTTTCTTTGCGCCCTCCGCGTCTTTGCGTCCTTTGCGTTACTTCCACCCGCCTATCTCACTTCACTGAGCAGCGAGTCGATCTACTAGCTGACTCTCTGGGAATTAACGCGGAGGACGCGAAGACGCAAAGAACGCGAAGTAAAACAATTAATTTTCTTGCTCAGTTCTTTAATTCTTTGGTGGCTCGGTCTGATTTTTTGATTCAGTTAATACTGCTGCAACTGAATCACTTTATTTAACTTTCCATACGCAATAAATAATTTCTTTCTTTGCGCCCTCCGCGTCTTCGCGTCCTTTGCGTTACTTCCACCAACC